>JAFSSU010000041.1 GCA_017450845.1 Treponema sp. | reverse complement strand
GGTCCTCGCTTGCCGTCCTGACCTCCACGACGAGGTCGGTCTGTCCGCCGGAGATGGTGCGGGACTTGACCGTGTAGTGGCGGCAGTGCTTCTTGACGGCATCGATGACCGCCCCCTCCGCGTCATGGCCCGTGGCGGAGACGAGCAGGATTTTCGGGGCGCGCCCGACGGGAAGCCTGTCCAGCACGAAGAGCATGAGTGTCAGGACGAAGGCGAGGACGGCGGCGATCTCCGCGAGCCCCGCCCCGCAGATAATCCCGGTCGCAATCGACCAGAAGAGGAATACCAGGTCCATCGGTTCCTTTATCGCCGTGCGGAAGCGGACGATGGAGAGGGCACCTACCATACCGAGCGATATGACTATGTTGGACTGTATGGCGAGGATGACCGAGGTCGTTATCAGCGTGAGCGCGGCGAGAGCTATGTTGAAGCTCTTGGAGTAGAATGTCTTCCGGGTCAAGAGCCGGTAGGCGAAGAAGATGTAGAGGGCGAAGACCGACGCTATGACGAATGCGACGATGATGTTCTCCGGGGAGTTGTCGTAGCGGGAGAAGCCCTGCAGGAATGATTTCTTGAATATGTCCTTGAACGTGCTCATGTTTTCTTCCTAAAAGTTATTTTCTATGCGATTCTCTGCCCGCTCATGTTCAGCCTGCGGCAGAGGTAGTATTTGGAGAATGTCGTCTCGCCGAGCGACCCGCATTGCAGCAGCTCGTAGATGAAATCCGGCAGGAAAGCGTCGAACTTCACCTCCATCAGGCTGGAACCGCTGGCAAGGACCGGGCGGCTGGCAAGGCCCGGGGTCAGGAATTCCCGGAAGTCAAAGGAGCTCCGTATGTTCCTGTCGAAGGTCACGCGGACGTTGCAGTCCGGGACGACCTTGCCGCACTGCATCCAGACGTATGGGACGCGGTCGTAGGCGACGATGACCGCGGGGCGGAGACGGACCGTTTGCATGGCCGTCCAGAAACGCCTGAACAGGGGGCTGTCGTCCGCTTTCAGCCCGGGGATTCCGCCCTCCGTCAGGACCCTGAGCCTGTCCGGGCTCAGGGGACAGGACTGCTTGAGCGTCTTGCCCCCTTCTTTCCGCTTGAGCTCAAGCGATATCACCGAGGGGTCGCAGCCGTAGACCCGGACGCGGAACTTCTCGCGGGGCTGGGTCCCGTCCTCGTTCTCCCGGTAGCAGGAGTTGTGCATGTCATCGAAGTAGAGGCTCCTTATATGGTAGAAGCCTTTCGCGGACGCGTGGGGGTCGAGCGACAGGACGGAGGAGACCCGCTTTTCCAGCAGGGAGAGGGTTGGCCCCGAGGCCAGATATTTGTATTCGTGCCTGTACATCTAAGCCCTATGGCATAAAAGGGGGCGGGCACGGCAATCCGCTACCCGCCCCGCTTCATGCAAGAAAGGAATTCAAGCCTTATTTGTCAAAGGCATGTCCGGCAGAGCCGAACACGTTCTTGTTCTTGTCCATGTACATGGCCTTGAGCTCGTCACGGGCCGGTCCGAGCAGCTTGCGGGGATCGAACTCCTCGGGATGCTCAGCCAGGATGCGGCGGATGGCGGCGGTCATGGCAAGGCGGCCGTCGGAGTCAACGTTGATCTTGCAGACCGCGCTCTCGGCGGCCTTGCGCAGCTGCTCCTCGGGGATGCCGACGGAGTTCGGGATTTTTCCGCCGAACTTCTCGATCTCGCGGACATACTTGATCGGGACGGAAGAGGAGCCGTGCAGGACGATCGGGAATCCGGGCAGCTTCTTCTCGATTGCGGCGAGCACGTCGAACGCGAGTGGCGGGGGAATGAGGACCCCGTCCTTGAGCGTGCACTGCTCGGGCGTGAACTTGCAGCGTCCGTGGGATGTTCCGATGGAGATGGCGAGTGAGTCGCATCCGGTCTTGCTGGTGAAGTCGATGACCTCCTCCGGCTTGGTGTACTTGCTCTCCTCGGCTGCGACATCGTCCTCAACGCCGCCCAGGACTCCGAGCTCGGCTTCGACCGTGACATCGTGCTCGTGGGCATAATCGACGACCTGCTTGGTCAGCTTGACGTTCTCGTCGTAGGGAAGGGCAGAGCCGTCAATCATGACGGAAGAGAAGCCGTTGTCGATGCAGTCCTTGGCGACCTCGAAGTTGGGGCCGTGATCCAGGTGCAGGACGATCGGGATGTCCGCGCCGAGCTCATGGGCATACTCGACGGCTCCGCGGGCCATGTTGCGCAGGATGAACTTGTCGGCATACTGCCTGGCTCCCTTGGAGACCTGCAGGATGACGGGGGACTTGGTCTCGACGCAAGCCTGGATGATGGCCTGCATCTGCTCCATGTTGTTGAAGTTGTAGGCAGGAATCGCATAGTGGCCTTTCATGGCCA
The DNA here is from genome assembly GCA_017450845.1 of Treponema sp. Lineage (GTDB taxonomy): Bacteria > Spirochaetota > Spirochaetia > Treponematales > Treponemataceae > Treponema_D. The sequence continues at coordinate 7,526 of JAFSSU010000041.1, read as the reverse complement.
TCTCGAACATGTGCTTTGTGTTCACGAGCCCCAGCTCTTTGTAACTAATCATAATCGCTCCTATAATGGGTAAGATAGCTTTCACCCGTTAGCATACGCTTTTTCACGGCGAATTTCAAGAGCGGGAACGCCGGCGCGATTTTTTGCTTGCTTTTTCGCGCGGAGGGGGTATAATAGATTTTGAAAACGTTTTCGTAAACGTTTTCATCAATGCGATCACACCCGGCCAGGAGGTTCCGATGAAGTTTTTTTGGGAGAATCCGGAGATACAGCAGCTGAACAGGCTTCCCATGCGAAGCCCCCTCATTCCCTATGACACGGCAGAGAAAGCATCCTCGGACGTGGCGGCAGGGCCCGAGTCCTGCCCCCTCCCGGACAGCCCCTGGTTCAAGAGCCTGGACGGAACATGGAAGTTCACCCTGCTCGGCTCGCCCAAGGACGACGAGGCCGGCAGCCCGGTCTACGGCTGGACTGCCGCCAGCTATGACGCGGGCTCCTGGGCGGACATACAGGTTCCCGGCAGCTGGACGGTTCAGGGATTCGACGACCACCCCCACTACACGAACGTCCAGATGCCCTTCGACATCATGCCCCCGAACGTCCCCGAGAAGAACCCGACGGGGCTCTACCGCCTGTCCACCAAGATTCCCGACGGCTGGAAGGGCCGGCGGGTCGTGCTGCACGTCGGTTCCGCGGAGAGCTGCATGGAGCTGTTCGTCAACGGCAAGCGGGCCGGGGTGTCCAAGGACACAAGGCTTCCCGCCGAGTTCGACATTACCCCCTGCATCCCCGGGGACGGCAGACTGGAGATTGCCATCAAGGTCATCCGCTATTCCGACGCGTCCTTCGTGGAGGACCAGGACCAGTGGTGGTTCGGCGGCATCCACCGGTCGGTCTACCTCTATTCCACCGAGGCTTATTTCATCGAGGACGTGGAGGCCCTGACCCGCGTCGAGGACATGACGGAGGACGGGCTCAGGGGAACGGGCATTGTCCCCCTCAAGGTCAAGCTGGGCTATGCGGCCCTCTGCGACGGGGCGAACAGGCAGACCAACAAGGACATGGACAAGAAGGAGGTATGCGTCTCCTACAGCGTCCGCAAGCTGGGCGGGACGGCCTCCAAAGGCGTGCCCGGAGCGGAGGTCATGAGCGGGGCCATGACCGGCAGCTACTTCTACAGGATGAACCTGCGCGAGGCGGGCATCACGCTCAAGCTGGACAACGTCCTCCTCTGGTCGTCGGAGCACCCCGAGCTCTACGTCGTCACGGTCACCCTGTCCGAGGGCAACGCGGACAACAGGGGGCGGGACATCGAGAGCTGCGCGCTCACCGTCGGCTTCAAGAGCGTGCAGGTGAAGTGCCGGGAGCTGCTCCTGAACGGGAAGCCCGTCTACATCCACGGCGTGAACCGGCATGAGCACGACGAGAAGACCGCAAAGACACTGACGACCGGGGAGATGGTGCGGGACGCTAGGACGCTCAAGTCCTACAACTTCAACGCCGTCCGCACCTGCCACTACCCTGACGACGAGCGATGGTACGAAATCTGCGACCGCTACGGCATCTACCTCCTTGACGAGGCGAACATAGAGAACCACGCCTACTACGACAACCTGTCCCGGAGCGACTCATGGTCCTACGCCTACCTGAACCGCATCCAGCGGATGGTACGGCGCGACAAGAACCATGCCTCCGTCTTCGGCTGGTCTCTCGGCAACGAGTCCGGCGACGGGTGCAACCAGGTGGCGGCTGTTGCATGGATACGCAGGGTGGACCCGACCCGCCTGGTTCACTACGAGGGATTCGTCCGCCCGGAGCTGCATCAGGGGGACTTCACCCTGGACTCCCTCGCCCGAGGCAAGGGGCTGACCGACCTTATCAGCCCGATGTACCCGTCCATAGAGCTCATAACGAAGTACGTCGAGGAGAGGGGGGACTACCGCCCCGTCATCATGTGCGAGTATTCCCACGCGATGGGAAACGCCAACGGCAGCCTTGCCGACTACTGGGAGGCGATCGAGAGCCACCACGGGCTGCAGGGAGGCTTCATCTGGGACTGGATTGACCAGGGAATCGCGGCGGAAAGCCCCGAGGGAGGGCCGGGCCAGGCGCAGGGCGGCAAGTGGTGGAAGTATGGCGGAGACTTCGGGGACTCGCCGACCGACTACGACTTCTGCCTGAACGGGCTTAACCTGCCCGACCAGACCCCCAAGCCCGCTATGGAGGAATGCAAGAGGCTCTTCTCGCCTGTCCGCCTGGAGGCTATCCAGACGGCATCAGGCCCGCGGCAGGGGCTCTTCCGCGTCAGGAACAAGGCGGACTTCACGGCCCTGTCCGACTGGAAGCTTGCCTGGACGATTTTTGTCAACGGCAGGAAAGAGGCTTCCGGCGAGCTGCCTCTGCCCGCCAGCAAGCCGGGGGAGCAGTCGGAGCTGAAAATCGATGCCGTCGCCGCCACGCTCGCGAAGTTCACCGGCGGTGAGGAAATCCTCTTCCGCGCGGACTTCATCTGGACGGACAAGGCCGACCTTGCCGCCAAGTGCCCCTGCCTTGCGGGGCAGGTCTGCTCGAGCGACGTGGTCATCATCCGCGAGGCCGAGGGGCTCCAGGACTTTACGGAGTCTTCCCGCAAGTCCGTGTCCTTGCCTGCCGGCGACATAAAGGAGCTGGCCTCTGCCTTCAGGCCGACACTCTGGCGGGCCATGCTGGAGAACGAGGGAATCAAGCGGGAGCTGGACCGCCTGAACGACAAGGAGAATGCCCCCTGGTGCTTCAACGGCAAACCCACCCGGGACTGGATAAACAAGGGGCTTCCCTCTCTCGAGGCAAAAAAGACGAAGGACGGGTTCAGCCTGGGCGAGTTCGGCAGCTGCAAGCTCTCTGTCTCTGGCGCGAAGGCCCCGGACGGCAGCGATGCCCTCAGGCTGGAAAGCTCATTCTCGCTGACCGCGGCCCTGGACGAGTACCCGCGCGTCGGGCTCAGGGCAAGCATACCGGCATGTTTTGACAGGGTTCGCTGGTACGGTGACGGCCCCCACGAGAACTACAATGACCGCCGTTTCTCCGCCTTGCGCGGGATGTATGAGATGAATGCCCGCGACCTGGAGGTGCGCTACATCGTGCCGCAGGAGAACGGCAGCCGTCAGGGAGTCTTCTACCTGGAGCTGGGCGCGGCGGACGGCAGGAAAATCCGCTTCCAGGCGGCACGGCCGTTCAGCTTCAGCTACCTTCCATATACGACGGAGGATTTGTTCCGCTGCGAGCACCGGAACGAGCTGGTTGACCTGACGAAGGGGGATGGCGGACACTGGGTCCTGATACTCGATGCCGCCCACCGGGGTGTCGGAACGGGCGCATGCGGCCCCGACACGATGGAGGCCTACCGCATCCGTCCGGGCGCCTACGGCCTGAACCTGCTGATGTGGTAAATCCGCTTGCGGGGCGGGAGGCTTCCTACAGCTTCTCCCGCGCCCGCATCTTGACGGCGAGGCTTTCCAGTTCCTTGTGGAAGTCCCCGCCCCGGTCGGTCCCGGCAATCGCCTTGTCGCAGAGGAAGTCCAGCCGGGTCAGGGAAGTCAGTATCTCGTATTCCATCTTGGATGCCTCAAGGTTGACGGTAGGGAGCAGGGCCTTGGCAGAGAGCGACATATCGGCAAGGGCCTGTTTTTCCCCGGCGTAAGAGGCGTTCAGGGCGAGGGCTTTTTCGTTTATCCGTCTGACGGCTGCCTGTATGCGCTCCACTGACGCGCGCCGCTCTTTCTTGTCGTTCTCGCGCATCCGCCTGTTCTCCGCGCTTTTCGCGCTCAGGTCTGACAGGACAAAAAGCAGTGTCCATGCCGCCGCCGCGAGTATGCCCCGTTCCAAAGGGAGGGAGCCTGAGCGGACAAATACGGCTATGCCGGCAATTCCCGCAAGAAAGAGGATGTATGGGAAAACTTGAAAACCAGCCCGGAGTCCCCCTCCGGCATTGTTCTTGACCGTCACGTCGTTCATATCATGTCGGCCCCTTTTCATTTTCCATCGCGGCCCTGGACTTCATCCGCTTCTTCATGTCGTACATAAGGCTGTCTGCCCTCTGCTGGGCCTGCACGAAGTCCTCCCGGGAGTGGGGCTTGAACATGGCCCATCCGTATGCGACGGTGAACTTCTGCTCGCTCTCCTTCTGATTGGCCACCTTCTTGTCGAATTCCGCAAGCAGGGCCCGCACCTCGTCCTCGTCCATATCCTCCAGCAGGCAGATGAACTCATCGCCGCCTATCCTGTATATCTCGCCCTTGCCGCTGAAGGTCTCCCTCATGCAGTCGCAGAAGGCCTTGATTACCTTGTCGCCGACCAGGTGCCCCAGGGTGTCGTTGAGCTTCTTCAGGTTGTTCATGTCGAACATTATCAGGCAGTAAATCCTGCCCATGTGCTCCTGGTAATCGAATCGCTCGACGAGGTAGAACCATGCGGTCTTGCTGGAGACTCCGGTGTTGAAGTCCACGAGGGCGAGCTTCTCGTACAGCTGCGCCTCCTTGATCTTCTCGAACTTCTCGACCGTCTTCTGGTAGACGACGACGGTCAGCGAGAAGAACGTGAAGATGAGGGCGATGGTCATCCAGAAATCCGTCCAGGTCTTGGAGTGGGACGACCTCAGGAGTGTGACCAGCACGAACATCAGGATGCTGACCCCCATGGAGATGCAGAAGCTGAGCTTCAGGAACCTGCTGGAGAAGCGCATCGTGAACATTATGAGATAGGAGATGTAGATGCAGATGGATATGAACATCATGTAGAGCATGATCGCGCTGCTGGTTATCTGCACCGTGCCCGAAAACTGCAGGCCCAGCTGCAGGGCCGCAAAATAAAGGATGATGCCCGAGAAGACGTTTGTCACGCCCTTCATCCTGGGAGGGGTGATTGAGTAGGTGAACCTGAGCGCGAAGCAGAGGATGAGGAACTGGAGCATGTACTCCAGGCACCAGTGCAGCGGCTGGCTGCCGAAGAAGAACTGGAGGATGCGGGATTCCTCAAGCTGCCAGATGCCCAGGGAGAGGTCCGTCAGCCCCATGTAAATCAGCGTCAGGTCCAGCTTCTCGTTGTCCGTCTTGGTGAGCGTCGTGATGCCAAGGAGAAGGACGATCATGCCGAAGATGCACAGCGTAAGGCCCAGGTAAATCTTGTCGCTCCTGTTCTTGATGAGCCGGTAGAGGATTTCCGCCCTGTCGCCTATGTACACCTCGTTCAGCTCGCCCCGGCTGTCTTTTATCAGCGGGTCAAGCTCCAGGCAGAGGGTTCCGTTCTCCGTTATGGGCAGGTCCACGATGTGATATATGGCGCGGAAGCTCTTGAGCCATGACGGGCCGCCCCCCATCTCGTAGCGGTACAGGACAATGCCGTCCATCATGAGCCGGGCGTTCTGGTGGTGAGTGAAGAAGCAGATGGATTTCTTGTCGTAGGAGGCGTACCTGTGGTAAATGCGGACCTTGCCGTTGGGCTTGGGATTGATTTTTGTCGGCAGCGGGGGAAGCTCCACCTTGTTCCCCCCTGCGTCCAGACGGTACCAGCCCTGGTTGTAGGTCTGGGCGGCCTTGAGAAGGAGCTTGACATATTGGGATTCTGACGAAAAAAACATGACGTATGCGCTGACTGTGCATACCGCCAGAAAGAGTAGGGCGATCAGGGCTTTGAGGATGTCCGCTGCCTTCGGTTTTCCCATATTCATTTTATTATAGCCGATTATTCCCTGACCGACAAGAGATATCTTTGGGGGCTTCCCCCAAGCCTCCTTATGTTTCCGGGGTGTTCCCCGGACCTCTTTTGTTTCCGGGGGGATGCCCCGGACCCCCCTTGTTTTGGGGGGATGGAACCCCCTCTACTTCGGAGGCGGGGGTTTCCCTCCCCCCAAGCCCCCCTTCCTGCCCCAGCACCGACCGGGGGGCGGGAGCCGCGCCCCCCGGTACCCCCAGATGCGTTGTGAAGAGTATCTGAAGCATCAGCTGTGGCAAAACGGGTTCTTCTGCCAAAGCTGAGTGATTAGTCTCTGCTCGTGAAGCCCGACAGGGGGATCCGGGGGTGTAACCCCCGGCAGCCGCCGGGAAGATGGGAGAGTATGAGAGGCAGATTTTTTAACGTTAAAAAATCTGCCTCGCTTCTGCGTAGGGGGTTCCTTCCCTCTCATAACAGGGGGCCTGAGGGACTCCCCCAGAAGACGAAAAAGGCGGGGGGCTTCCCCCGAAAAAAAGGGGCTTGGGGCCCGCCCCAAAACCGGGGGTACCGGGGGGCTCCCTCAGAACGTAAGCAGCAGCTGCTCCATGGTCCTGAAGAGAGCGTCCACGTTGACGGGCTTGGACAGGTGCGCGTTCATGCCGGCCTTCGCGCTGGCCATCTTGTCCTCCTCGAAGGCGTTCGCCGACAGCGCGATGATCGGCACCTGCTGCGCGTCCGCCCGGTTCAGAGTACGTATCGCCTTGGCCGCCTCTATCCCGTCCATTACGGGCATCCGTATGTCCATCAGGATAATCGAGTAGTAGCGGGCTGGGGAGGCAGTGTACTTCTCAAGCCCCGCCTTCCCGTCGGAGGCGCAGTCCACCTCGCAGCCCCTCTTCTGCAGGATGTTGGAGACGATGAACGTGTTCACCTCGTTGTCCTCGCAGAGCAGGACCCGGGTCCCGGAGAAGTCGAACTCCTTGCCATGGGGCAGGGTCTCCTCCGTGTGGTCCTTCTCGTACTGCTCCTTGGTGATCGTCTCCACGGGGAAGTCCAGCGTGAAGGTGGACCCCTCGCCCAGCTCGCTCTCCACGGCTATCGTGCCGCCCAGCCTGTCCATGATTATCTTGGTGATGGCAAGGCCCAGGCCGCTGCCGCCCTCCTTGGCGGAGAAGGCGTTCTTCTCGCGCTCGAAGGGGCGGAAAATCCTCTGCCTGATGAAGTCCTTGCTCATCCCCTCGCCGTGGTCGGTGATGACTGCCTTTACCCTCGCCGTGTGCGCCTTCATGTAGTCCTCCACCGTGACCTCGATGGAGCTGCCCGCCGGGCTGTACTTGACCGCGTTGCCGATGATGTTGACGAACACCTGCCTGACCCGCATGGGGTCGACCGCGATGTAGGGGTAGGAGATGCTGCTCTCGAAGTTTATCTTGATGTTCTTGGTTGCCGCCCGCCCGTGCATGACGGACAGGATGCTGTCGTAGAGGGTCTCCGCGATGATCGGCTCGGGCTGCAGCTCAATGGCCTTGCCCTCGGAGTACTGGCGGATGTTCAGGATGTCGTTGACCAGCTCCTGCATGTAGGCGGCGGAGGTGATGATTTCCGCGTAGTAGCGGGGGTCGCTCTCGCTCTTTCCCAGGTAGGCGAAGCCGCTTATCGCCGTCAGCGGTGTGCGGAAGTCGTGGGACATGTCGGCGAGGAACACGTCCTTGTTCTTGTTGCTTGTCTCCAGCTTCCTGTTGAAACGCTGCTGAAGGACGATTATGGACAGGCCCGCAAGGAAAATCAGCAGGATGATTGCGATGATATACCAGTTTTCAAACAGGATGTCCGGGAGG
>JAFSSU010000358.1 GCA_017450845.1 Treponema sp. | reverse complement strand
GGGGAATTCTGCCGGCAACCTGTGACACCCGCACATGTCCATGTGTAATACCCGCACCCGGGCGCGTGCGTCGCTTCACCCGGACGCGTGCAACGTCTCACCCGGGCGCGTGCAACGTCTCACCCGGGCGCGTGCGACAGCTCACCCGGACGTGTGCGACGGCTCACACGGACGCGTGCAACGTCTCACCCGGACGCGTGCGGTGCCTCACCCGGACGTGTGCGGTGCCTCATCCGGACGCGTGTGAGACCGGCTGCAGGTCAGGAGGGATTTGCCTGCTGGTCCTGCAGGAAGACCTGCACCTGTCCGGCGTTTAACGGAACCCGGAGACTTTGAAGTATTTGAAGTGGGGTGTGAACTTCTTCCTCCTCCGTCTTCAGGTCTTATCTGATCAGATAGCTATATGGTAGTAAATGTTTTGCCCTGGATCTCGACGGAAAAAGCGGAAAGCCATTTCATCACGAGGGGATTGTTCCATCTTTCCCAGTCCGATTTTTTCAGGGACATTCCCTTGAATCTGATCTTGTTCCCGTTTATCAGCCTTTCGCTGTCAAATGCCGGATCCTCGGAAAAGGCAAAATATCTTATGTGGTTCCTGTACAGCTTGGAATTCGACTCAATGACGGCACCAAACAGCTTTTCGACCCCCAGCTTCTCAAATGCATATCTGACCGCATAATACTCAAGAGCTATCCCGAGTCCGCAGTTCTGAATCGCCGGGTTCAGGTAATACCCCCATTCGCATTGATTCCCAGAAATCGAGGTGAAATTCACACAGCCTGCAATCTCACCATCTGCCAGTACGAGGAAATAGATGCAGTCGCTTCTTCCCGACAACCCGGAAATCCACTTCTTGTGGTTCGCAAGGGGAATTATATCCTGCGTGTACATTTTAAGGCGCACGCTGTCCGAGTTCCGCATCTGCCAGACTGCCTCGGTTTCTTCTTCCGTCAAATCCACGAAGTTTTTGAACACTATCCTCATCTCAGCCTCTTGAACCGCGCGGTATTGAACGAGTCCGTCTGGAACTCAATCCTGACGGGCCGCTTGAATTTCTCCAGCTTCTCCGCGCAGTGCCGCTGTATCGCTTTTTTCAGCTCGGGCAGATCCGCCCCGTCATCGGCGGCAATCCTGCAGCTGACGACGCTGCCGAGGATTGGGTTGGGGGCCTTGCCGACGACCGCATCCTTCACGCCGGGAACCTCCAGCAGCACGCTCTCCACCTCGGCGGGGTAGACCTTCTCCCCGCCCACGTTTATCAGCTCGCTCTCCCGCCCGAGGATCCTGATATACTCCCCCTTCTGCTCCACGCGGTCTTTCGTGTTCATCCAGCCGTCCGCGTCGAAGGGGCTGGGCGCGTTCAGGTAGCCGAGCATGGACATCCGGCTCTTTATGTAGAGGATTCCGTCAACCACCTTTATCTGGTGGTCATCGTCGCCGCCGATCTTGAGCCAGAGGGAGTCCGAGCTCTCCGATTTTGTCCGCATGATGCCCACTTCTGACAGCCCGTAGGTCTGCTTCATCTTCACGTCAGGGAAGATCCGGTGCATCTCCCTCAGCGTCGATTCCGGCATCGGTTCCGTCCCGTAGCTGATTATTCGGAGCGATGACAAATCGTATTTCTCGTAGATATGAGAGTACAGCATTATGTTCAGGAAAGACGGGGACGTGGGCAGCAGCTCCAGCCTGTATTTCTCGATGCAGGAGGCTACTTCCTCCGGGCTTCGGTTCCTGAGCGTGACGAGCATGCCGCCGTTCGCAATGCTGTACATCACCGTGTTGAAGCCTCCGATGTGGTCAAAGAGCAGGAAGGCGAGGGAGCGGATTTTCTTTCCCTTCGCCCTGTATTTCTCAAGCATCGGCACAAGGTCGTGGACGGCGGCCTTGGGGTCGCCCGTCGTTCCTGAAGAAAAAAGTACCAGCCCCGGATGTCTCTTCCCGATAAGCCCGGTCAGTATCTCGTGCTCCGGGACGCATCCGCATTCCTCGGCATTACCGCCGTCGATGTAGAACTGGACTTCCGCAATCCCGCAGTATTTCTGCGGTTCCTTGACGGCTGTGGAGACGGGGACGTAGACGCATCCCTTCTCGATTATCGCGAGCATCATGCCGATCGTAGAGGGCGAGAACTCGCCACGGAGCGCGACGATGGAATTCTCTGGGATACCGTTGTCCTCCAGAAAGGCAATCCCCTTCTCGTATTCGCCGAGCAGGTCCTTGTAGCTGTATTCCTTACCGTCCGTCACGATGGCGGTGTCATCCCCGGACGATTTCATTCTGTCTATGATGAAATCCACGCTGCCCATCAGTTTATGCCTCCGAGATATACGACCTGCCCGGTGATGAATCCGCTCTCCGGGCGGATGAAGAAATCTATCACGTTGTACACGTCCTCCGGCTCTCCGAAGCGCTTGATTGCCTGGTGGGCAAGGAGGTTCCGTATCTTGTCCTCCGGCACGCCCGCGATGAGGGCGGTCTTTATGGGGACGGGGCCAACGGCGTTCACGGTTATCCCGTAGCCGGAAAGCTCCTTCGCCGTCGTCCGGGTAAGGGTCTCGACGGCAGACTTTGAGGCCGCATAGGAAGCCTCGCCCTCAAGGTTGAGCGGGACTGCGATCGTGCTGAAATTGACGATGCGGGCGTTCCGGCTTTTCCTCAGGAGCTTGGCACATTCGCGGGTCATCAGGAAGCTGCCGAAGAAGTTCACGTCCATCACCCGTTTCGCCGTCTCAAGCGGTGTCAGGCAGAAGTGGTTCATGGAGGCGATGCCCGCGTTGTTTATGAGAACGTCGATGAGGCCGAACTGTTTGCGGACCTCGCCCAGGGCCTTTATGACGCCCTTCTCGTCGGTCACGTCCACCGCAAAGTGATGGAAGCCTGCTTCCTTGATGTCGCAGCCGCTCCGTGAGAAACCTATGACGCTATGCCCCTCTGAGAGGAATCGTCCTGCGAGGTACCTGCCGATTCCGCGACTTGTGCCTGTTATGAGGATAATCATTCCGCTCCGTCCATCAGCTCCATGATGTAGTCGGTGATTCTATCAACCGTCTTGAAGGGGCTGTACTTCTTGGAGAATGCCTTCTCGCTCACGACGGAAACCGTCTTTCCTGTCTCGTCCGCTATCTTCTCCTCCAGCGTGGAGACGAACGAGACGAAGTCGAAGGAGTCCATAACGGAATCCTCGCCGAGCAGGATTGTCTCGTCCGTAAGCTCGAAGTCAAGACCGTTCATCTCCTTCAGCTCGTTCAGGCTCTCGATTACCAGCGTTTTGATTTTCTCTTTCATAGTGCTTGCTCCTCTAAAAACTATACCGTCAGCTTTGCGGGGTTCCCGAACACCTTCGTGTTCGCATTCACGTTTTTCAGCACGACGCTTCCTGCCCCGACAAAGGCATTGTCCCCGACCGTACCGGACGGAAGTACCCTCGCCCCGCTTCCGATGAACGTACCGCTCCCCACCTTGACGAAGCCGCACAAATCGACGTGCCCCATTATGGCGGAATAGTCGCCGACGCGGACGTCATGTCCCAAGGTTGACATATAGTTTACCAGGACATAGTTCCCCACGGTTGCGTCGGCATTCACGCTTGTATAGGGGCAGAGAATGACTCCTTTCCCAAGCCTCGCGCTGCCCTGGACTATTGCTGTCGTATGTATGATGTTTATGAATTTCCCGCCGTTCCCTTCCACGGTCTCAATGAACTCTTTCCTGCCGCGAGGGGAACCGACCGCACAGGTGAAAACATCGTCACCGTCCGGCTTGTAGTCCCTGTAGTTCCCCAGTACCGGCAGGGGCAGTTTCCTGTATTCCTCTTCGGGCAACGGAACGGAACCGTCAAGGAAGCCTTTTATGTCATATTCATACGCATAACCTACGGAGTCCTGCGCGTGCCAGTACAGCTCGCGGGCAAACGCTCCCGTACCGCAGATAATGAGGTGTTTCATCCCTAATGCTCCATTCCGCGGGAATTCCGGTTTTCTTCATCAGATTCCCGATATTTCGGTATTGGGTCAATATAACCGATAATACGGTATTTGTCAACAAAAGAACACCCAAATCACGGTATCATAAGCCTGTATGTTCAGGGACAACTTGAAGGAGCAGATTGAGTACAAGGGGATTATCATAAAGGAGCTTGCCGCCAAAACCGGCATAAGCAAGCGCACCATCGACACCTACGTGGACAGCCGTGCCGTCATCCCCAATGCCGAAATCGCGGTGAAGCTCGCCGAAGCCTTGGACACGAGCGTGGAATACCTGGTCAAAGGAACCGGCGCGCAGCCACGGCCTCAGCCGGACATCTCAAAGAAAGAGGCGGGAAACTACGAGAAATACAAGAGGATTGTCGCCGACCTGGACTCGATTCCTCAGGAGTACCTGCCCGCGCTGGAGGCGATGATTCACGCCGCCGCGAAGAAGCTGCCCAGAGATGGCCAGACTGCCTGACGGAAACAACTGTTGACGATATAGGTTTTATCCTATAAAATGAAAAGCGTGGAGACGCGGTTTACGGTAGAATTCTATGAAAAAGTATCAGGTGAAAAACCCTGCCTTGAATTCTTGAATACGCTTGAAATCAAGCTTAGAGCCAAAGTTTTCCGGGACATGGCTCTTCTGGAGGACAAAGGTAAAGAACTTCGGTTGCCATTGGTTTCCGCAAGAAAACGCAGAAGACTCCGCCCGAAGAAATTGCAAGGGCGAAAGAATACAGAAAGGATTACCTGATACGGCATCCGCAAAAGGAGGAAGAAGAATGACGCTGTCAGAAGCATTGGACGAACAGATGAAAGACGAGGCTTTCAAGAAGGAATACGATGCCCTCGCTCCCGAGTATGCGATTATTTCCTCCCTCATTGATGCCAGAAAATCCCGCAACGTGACTCAGAAGCAACTGGCAGAAACTACGGGCATTGCGCAATCGGACATAAGCAAAATAGAAAGCGGCTCCGGGAATCCTACCATAAAAATACTCAAACGGCTTGCGGATGGCTTAGGAATGAGTCTGAAAGTTGAATTTGTTCCCAAGAAACAGCTTGCGATGGTCTAATCCGCTATCTCTGCAATGGGGACAGCTTTGAGATACAGCACGAACTTCCCGTACGTGTTTTGTCTCTTGGGGTTGACTGGACTGGTTTTCTGGGGCAACTCGCGTTGTCGATTGCATCGAGGTATGCTTCGGCATCTTCTTCGGCAGTCATTCCGTCCAGATTGTCGAACTCATCGTACTCAGAATCTGTGGAGGCAGGAATAATCTTTTTCTCTTTCATTTTCAATCTATGGCTGTTGAAGCCCCCCCCACTAGTACATCTTTTACGAAATAAATCTATCCAAAGAGGCCCGGATAATGCAGCGTGCGAGGATACTGCTGCTGAAGATGGGGAGCT
>JAFSSU010000357.1 GCA_017450845.1 Treponema sp. | reverse complement strand
GAAAGTACCGTCAGGTCCACGTCTATGCCGCCGGATGCGGCCGTCCCTGCCACGGGCGCGGGATTCTCCCCTCCCATGCTGGCTTTCTCCGAGGGGGCTTCCCGGGCCGGGCCCGCCTCCTCCCTGGGGAGCGCATTCGCATCCCCGGTCCCTTCCGTTTTGTCAGCTTTCTTGTCCTCCTCCGCCATCCCCGCGGCAAGCACGTCGCTGACACCTGGAGCCTGCTTTGCGGCACGGGGCGCGGCGGCAGGGTTCCCGGAAGCCTGGCCGGCCCCCTTCCCGCAGCCTGAGAGAAAAGACAGGAGGCTGACCGACAGCACGGCGCTTCCGGCAAAGCGGACAAGGCGGGTCATCTCCTGCCCCTCCCCGACACAAGCTCCGCCAGCCAGCAGACGGCGAAGGCGAGCATGTCCACCGCGACGATCGTGGATCCGACCGGGGTCACGGCGAGGATTGAGATGATAATCCCCAGGAAGGCACAGACGACCGACAGGACGGCGGAGAAGACTGTCACGCTCCTGAAACTGCGGAAGAGCCGCATCGCGGACAGGGCGGGGAATATCACGAGCGCGGAAATCAGGAGGGAACCGACCAGGTTCATCGCGAGGACAATGATGACCGCGATGATGACCGCCAGGAGCAGGTTGTATCCGCCCGCCCCCCGCATCGTCGCCCGGGCGAATGTCTCGTCAAAGGTGACGGCGAATATCTTGTTGTAGAAAAGGATGAAAATCGCGATCACGGCGACCGACAGGACGATGCAGAGCCAGACCTCATACCCGGTCAGCGTCAGTATGGACGTGGAGCCGAACAGGGTCGTGCAGACATCGCCGGACAGGTTGGACGAGGTGGAGAAGAGGTTCATCAGAAGGTAGCCGAGTGCGAGCGCGCCCACGGAGATCATCGCGATGGCCGCGTCCCCCTTTATCTTGGAATTCTGCCCAGCGCACAAAAGCAGGATGGCGCAGGCGACCGTCACCGGAAGCACGAGCAGCATGTCGTTGGTCATGCCCAGGACGGCGGACACGGACATCGCGCCGAACGCGACGTGGGACAGGCCGTCCCCGATGAAGGAGAAGCGCTTGAGCACGAGCGTCACGCCGAGGAGCGACGAGCAGAGCGCTATCAGCACGCCGACTATGAGGGCGTAGCGGACGAAGGGATACTGCAGGTACATCCATAATGTTTCAATCATCGCGCAAAAACCTCCCCGGCTCGCTCGCAAGATATTCAGCCTTGCTCCCAAAAAAGACGCTCGTCCCTATGTGCAGGACATGGGTCGCATAGCGCAGGGCCGCCCCTACGTCATGGGAGACCATTATCACCGTGATTCCCTCCCGGTTCAGCTCCCTTATGAGCCCGTACATCCCGGCGGTCGCGTTTGGATCCAGGCCCGAGACAGGCTCGTCAAGGAGCAGGGCCTTGCGGGTGGCGCACAAAGCCCGCGCGAGGAGGACCCGCTGCTGCTGGCCGCCGGACAGCTCCCGGTAGCAGCGGCCGGCAAGGCCGGATATGCCCATCCGCTCCATGCTCTGACCGGCGAGGGCCTTCTCTTCCATATTATAAAAAGGCCTGAGCCCGCACCTCCCCAGGCAGCCGGACAGGACGATTTCCCTGACCGAGGCGGGGAAGTCCTTCTGGACGAGGGTCTGCTGCGGAAGGTAGCCTATCTCGTTCTCCTTGAGCCCGTCCCCGAACAGGACGCGGCCACGGACCGGCTCCTGCAGGCGGAGCATCGTCCGCATGAGCGTGGTCTTGCCCGAACCGTTCTCGCCGACGATGCACAGGTAGTCGCCTGCATTAACCGAGAAATTCAGGTCCTCCACGATGATGCGGGAATCATAACCCAGCGTCAGGTCCTGGGCAGTGAGCAAAGCCACGGACAGCCCTCCATAAAAACATAGTTGACAGATATGAGAATTATTCTCAATAATAGCGACCGGCAGGGCTTTTGTCAAGGAAAGAAAAGCAGGTGAAAGCATGGCGAAATCAACCGTTGAATTTACGGCGGAAAAGGGTTATAATAGAGTAATCAACACGCATAACGATTCCATAAGGAGTGTTTTTATGATCAAGACAGTAAAGGACGTTGACCTGAAGGGAAAGCGCGTCATCATGCGCGTGGACTTTAACGTTCCCATGAAGGACGGCGTCGTCCAGGACGACACCCGCATCATGGCGGCCCTGCCCACCATCAAGTGCATCCTGGAGCAGAAGCCCCGCAGCCTGGTCCTGATGAGCCACCTCGGTGACCCCAACAAGGACGTCAAGAAGGCTCAGGAGAAGGCAGAGAAGGCCGGAAAGCCCTTCACCGACGCAGACAAGGAGAAGTTCATCAACGGCAAGAACCGCATGAAGCCGGTCGTCGAGTACTTCGCGAAGAAACTGGGTCAGGATGTCACATTCCTGCCCGACGCGCTCGGCCAGAAGGCCGCGATTGACGCGCTTCCCGAGGGAGCCGTCGCCATGCTTGAGAACGTCCGCTTCCACAAGGAGGAGACGAGCAAGGTCGATGCCGACCGCGAGAAGATGGCTGCCGAGCTTGCGACCTACGGCGACATCTTCGTCAACGACGCGTTCGGAACCGCCCACCGCGACCAGGCTTCCACCGCGACGATCGCCAAGTTCATGAAGGCCGAGCCGGTCGGCGGCCTTTTGATGGAAAAAGAGGTCAAGTACCTTGATCCGATGCTCAACAACCCGCCCAAGCCCCAGGTCGCCATCATCGGCGGAGCCAAGGTTTCTTCAAAGATCGCCGTCCTCGAGAGCCTGCTGCGCAACGCGTCCGCCCTCGTCATCGGCGGCGGCATGGCCTACACCTTCCTCAAGGCTCAGGGCCACAAGGTCGGAAAGTCCCTCGTCGAGGATGACTTCATCGACACCGCCAAGAAGCTGCTCGCCGACGCTGCCGCCAAGAACGTGCAGATCCTCCTCCCCGTCGATCACGTGGGAGCCGCCGAGTTCAGCCCGGACGCGAAGCCCGAGGCCGTTGACGGAATCGACATCCCGGACAACCTGATGGCGATGGACGTCGGTCCCAAGACGGTCAAGGAGTACGAGAAGGTCATTTCTTCCGCCAAGTCCGTCGTCTGGAACGGCCCGGTCGGAGTCTTTGAGTTCGACGCGTTCGCCAAGGGAACCGAGGCCGTCGCAAAGCTCGTCGCCGAGGCGACCGGCAAGGGTGCGATGACCGTCGTCGGCGGAGGTGACTCCGTCGCGGCCGTCAACAAGTTCAAGCTCGCCGACAAGATGACCCACGTGTCAACCGGCGGCGGAGCCTCGCTTGAGTTCCTGGAGGGCAAGACCCTGCCCGGAATCGCGATCCTCGCCACGAAATAAGCCCTGACCCGGCTGACATGGAACGAAGCCCGCAGGAAGCCCCTGCGGGCTTTTTTAACCCCCGCTATTGTTTTTTCCTGCAGATGCTTGATTTTCCACCGAATTCCCTGTATAGTAGCGCCGCATTTCTTTGGGGCAGGCAGGCATCACGGTCAGCCAGGCATTTCCGCCCGCAGCCTAGCTGGAGTTGGCACAACACTCCAGCTAGAGTATACACCCCCGCATTCCTAGAGTACAAACTGCAATCTAGCTAGAGTATTCCCCCTCGACAGGCCATGCATGACACCCGCGACAGCTCATTCGTGATACCCTCGACAGGCCATGCGTGACACAAGGCGGAAGGGCTTGAAGGGACCGTTGACACTAACACTGCCCTTGAGAATTGGGCTGTGTTCTTGAAAGACGCGGACACCCCTGAAAAGAAGGATATCATAGACAAGCTTACGAGCAAACAGGAGGGTCTTATGCAGGCACAGAAATCATTGTCATCAGTTACCGACATCGCCGAGATAACCGGCCTCCCCATCGCGGACATAGAGAAGCTGGCCGCCCGCCAGTAGCAAGCCCCATTCCCTCCGGCGGTCGTGCCCATCCTGATGCCGCCAGAATGACATAACCGGCCCAGCGGGCGTTTCCCCTGCTACGGCCGTATAAACACCAGAATGATTTCCGTCAAATTCCAGAAGATTCTTCCCGGCGAAATTGCAAAAAAACACCTCCCTCCGCAGATGAATTCAGAGACAGCGGATGTCTTGGCGGGGGCCGGCTCCCCCGCTCCGGCCTGCTGGAAACATCCTGAAGGAGAATTATTTATGGAAGAAAAGAAGATCCCGGAGCACTCTGCCCGGCCCCACCCTGACCAAGCAGCAATGTCCGGAGGCCAGAAACGCCCCTGCCTGCCGAACCCGAGGCTCGACGCGAACTTCAAGGGCATGTTCACCAGGGACTGCGAGGACTCGCACATCGCGCTCAAGTCATTCCTCTCCGCGATGATAGGAGAGCCCGTGACCGACGTGATCGTCCGGGAGAACGAGGAAGCTTCCCAGTACAAGGGTCAGAAGAAAATCCACTACGACATTAAGTGCCAGTTCGGAGACGGAACGAAAGCCCAGATCGAAATGCAGGGCTACAACAGGAACCTCGACTATGACAAACGCGTAGAGTATTACGTGGCACGCCT
>JAFSSU010000040.1 GCA_017450845.1 Treponema sp. | reverse complement strand
CTTTTCCGAGGATCCGGCATTTGACAGCGAAAGGCTGATAAACGGGAACAAGATCAGATTCAAGGGAATGTCCCTGAAAAAATCGGACTGGGAAAGATGGAACAATCCCCTCGTGATGAAATGGCTTTCCTCGTTCACGGCCGGGACATAGTTGCGGGATGAAGGGGATTCCTGTATCATGAGGCATGCGCGCGGAAAAAACGGACGGCGCGGTAATCCATGAGATTCCGCCCGTATGGGACAAGGACAGCGGCTGCCTTCTGCTGGGGACATTCCCCTCGCCAAAAAGCCGCGAGGCAGGGTTCTTCTACATGCATCCGCAGAACAGGTTCTGGCCTGTCATTTTCGGGGTATTCGGAGAGGAGCTGTCTTTCCCGAACGGCAGCCCCGACAGAAAGGAAGCCATAGAGGAACGGAAGGATTTCCTGCTGCGCCGGCATGTCGCGCTGTGGGACGTGCTCGCAGGCTGCCGTATCCGCGGGGCTGAGGACTCAACAATCCGGGAGGAACGCCCCAACGACTTTTCCCTTATCCTCGGGGAGAGCAGGATCCGGCATGTATTCTGCACGGGCAAGGCCGCGTTCGCCCTGTGGAAGAAGCACTGCGCCGCCCTTTACGAGGAGAAGTTCGCCCTCTCCGTCCGCTGCCTTCCCAGCACCAGCCCCGCAAACGCCCGGTACAGGACGGGGGATTTGCTCCGCGAGTATGCGCCCGTAGTGGATGCGGCCCGCTTTTCTCAGCAGATTCCTTGACTTACGGACTCAACTGATGTACGATTGGAACATTCAGGGCATTCAGAGCATTGCCGCAGGAGGTTTTCAATGAAGAAGGATTTTGGAAAGCAGACCTATATGTATCCCATGCCGGTGCTCATCATAGCGACCTATGACGAGGAAGGCAGGCCGGACGCGATGAACGCGGCATGGGGCGGGATCCACGACACCAACCAGATCGGGATCTGCCTGGACAAGAGCCACAAGACGACCAGGAACATAGCCGCACGCAAGGCATTCACCGTCAGCATGGCGGACGCGGCCCACGTCAAGGAGTGCGACTACTTCGGCATCGTAAGCGGGAACAAGGAGAGCGACAAAATCGGCAAGGCGGGCATGACCGTCAGCAAGTCCAGGTTCGTGGACGCGCCTGTAATCAACGAGCTGCCGATGGTGCTCGAGTGCGAGCTTGCCAGCATGGGGGACGACGGTGACTACATCGTGGGGAACATCGTCAACGTCTCCGCCGACGAGTCCGTCCTGACCGACGGCAAGATTGACGCGTCCAAGCTGCGCCCGATCTGCTACGACCCGGTGTCGCACAACTACAACGTGCTCGGCGATGCCGTGGGCAAGGCCTTCTCGGACGGAAAGTCGCTGGACGGAGCGGAATAGCGGCCCCGAAGTCCCCGTCCCATGGTAAAACGAAGCGGTTACGCCGACCTGGCGCTGCACACCGGCACCGTCCCCCGCTGGCTTGCCGACCGCATGATGCAGCTGGGGATGCACATCGTGGAAGCCCTCCTCATCGAATACGGCAAGAAAGAGGTACTCCGCCGCCTGAGCGACCCGCTCTGGTTCCAGAGCCTGGGCTCGGTGCTGGGGATGGACTGGCATTCCAGTGGGATAACGACGAGCGTCATGTACGCGCTCAAGCGGGGCATAAACCCCCGCGCCCGGGAATTCGGCCTCTGCGTCTGCGGCGGGCGGGGCAGGTATTCCAAAAAGACGCCGGAGGAGCTTTTGTACCTGGGGGATGCGACCGGGCTGGACGGCGACTCCCTCGTAAAGGCAAGCAGGCTCTGCGCAAAGGTGGACGGGACTGCCGTGCAGGACGGCTTCCAGCTCTACCAGCACAACTTCATCCTGTCCGACGAGGGCGACTGGACCGTGGTCCAGCAGGGGATGAACACGCAGGCGAGGACAGCCCGCCGCTACCACTGGTGCTCCGAGAGCCTCAAGTCATTCGTGGAGGAGCCCCACACCGGGGTGACCGGCGAGAACCGGGGGCTGCTGCTGAACCTGACGGACAAGGCCGCCGCCCCCACCCGCTCCTCCATACTCAGCATGTCATCCGAGGATCCCGGCAGGATCATGAAGGAAGTCTCGCTCGCCGTCAAGTCCGCCGATGCACAGCTTGAGCTGTTCACGGACCTGGCCACCCCTGCCCCGGCCGCCAGCGGCAATACGGGCAACGTGACGGGCGGCATGATAGACGGCATGATAATAGAAGAAAACTCCCGCAACCTGACCATGCCCGCCCGCCACCATCTGGAGGCGGAGGACGTGGACCTGAAGCGGCTCGGGGCAGTGCTCGCCACCGCCTACGAATCGCAGAACAAGGACTTCGAGGGCCTCCTGCTGACCCCCGGTCTCGGCCCCAGGACGCTCCAGTCGCTCGCCCTGGTCAGCGAGGTCATCTACGGCACCCCCTCCCGCTTCCGCGACCCCGCCCGGTTCAGCTTCGCCCACGGGGGCAAGGACGGGCACCCCTTCCCCGTGCCGACACGGATTTACGACGAGTCCATAAGAATCCTCGGGGACGCGGTGGAGAAGTCCCGGATGGGCTACAAGGACAAGAGCGACTGCCTCCGCCGCCTGCACCAGACCGCCCTTGAGATAGAGGCGAACTGCTCCCCTGAGGCGGACTTCGACAAGACGATAGAGTACGAGAAAGCTCATTCCCGCGAATGGGGCGGAAGGATGGTCGGCGGATGCGCCTGACCGCAAGAACGGCAAAATACTTGCCCCGGCCTATAAAAATTCCGATACAAAGAAAAGGGGATTCTTATATGGCAGAAAAACAGGACACGATAACCAAGGACGAACTGAGCCGCTTGCTGACGGTCTTCAGCAACGTCCACAAGGATAACGACGACAACGAGAAAGGGCCGCCTCCCGCCAACATGATTCTTTCGCAGGTCGAAGTGGACAGCGTTTTTGAGAAGGGCCTGAAGGCCCCCAAAAAAGCTGCCGGTGACGGCATAATCAGGCCGGCGGTCGCGGAGGCGGGAAAGGCGGACGCGGCCCAGATACGGGCGCAGAAAATCGCGGCCCGCAAGGCCCACTCTGCCCAGATCCTCGCGCAGGTCAACGCATGTTCCCCCAAGCGCTTGCAGGTCTCCTACGGGAGCTGCCTGAAGAAAAGCATAGACATAGACAAGCTCAAAGAGGGCGACGTGGTGGAGCTGGACCGCAAGATGAGCGAGGAAGTGAAGGTTTTCGTGGACGGGAAGCTCTTCGCCAAGGGCGTGCTGGGCGAGAAAACCGGTGTCGCCACGGTCAAGATAACGAACCTCGCGCCCAGGACAGCGAAATGAGTTTTTCCCGGGGCAGGCCCCTTGCTTTTCTCATCCTCCTGCTCGCAGCCGCTTTTCCCGCCAGGCTCCATGCCGGGACAGGCATAGGCGCGGAAGGAGGAGTCGCCCTGCCCGTCTACAACGGGAACGGAATGCCCATCCCCCTGTCACTCACATTCAAATCCGACAAGCTTCCCCTCATCATGGGCGCGAAGATGCAGCTCACCGACGGGCAGGTGAGCGGGGGCGGGGCTTTCGCCGACGTCTGGCTTGCGGACATACAGATAGGCTACTCCGTGTTCAATTTCTACTGCGGCCCGGGTGCGACAATCCTCTACATGAACGAGATTGATTCTGGCGACCACAAGCAGTCCAAGGGCCTGTTCGTCGCCCCCCGGGTCTTCGCGGGCCTGGACACAATGCTCGCGAACGTCGTGGAGGCTTACGCCCAGGTGACGGCGGAGCCCGGAGTCGTCTTCTCCGAAAGGGACGGCTTCATCTTCCGCATCAACGCCCCGGTGACCCTGGGCGTGCGCTTCTGGTTCTGACGGGCTTCAGGAACAAGCTCGATTGCCAGTCCCCGCCCAATCTGATATAGTTACCGTATGTCTTCACTGAGAAAACTCATCCAAGGGCTTGAGGGCAAGTACAAGCTCTACTCCCTGCTCACCCCCGTGACGATGATCGGGGAAGTGGTCATGGAGGTGATCATCCCCCTCCTGATGGCAAGGATCATCGATGACGGCATAGCTGGCGGGGACCTCGCCTACGTGCTCAGGACCGGCGGCATGATGGTCGCCCTCGCCATGGTCTCCCTATGCTTCGGCACGCTCGGGGCCCGCTTAGGGGCGGTCGCCTCGCTGGGATTCGCCCGGAACCTCCGGCGGCAGCTTTTCCGTAAGGTGCAGGACTTCTCCTTCGGAAACGTGGACCACTTCTCCACTTCCTCCCTCGTCACCCGCCTTACGACCGACGTGACGAACGTGCAGAACACATACCAGATGCTCATCCGCATCTGCTTCCGTGCCCCGATCATGCTGGTCTCCGGCACGGTGATGGCATGCACCATAAACCTCCGGCTCTCGATGGTCTTTTTCGTCGCCATCCCCTTCCTCACGCTTATCCTCGGGATTATCATCAGGATATGCTACCCCCGTTTCCGCGCGATGCTCGCCCAGTACGACGACCTGAACGGCAAGGTGCAGGAGAACCTGATCGCGATCCGCGTCGTCAAGAGCTTCGTCCGCACCGGCTACGAGGGCGAGAAGTTCGACAAGTCCGCCTCCGCGCTCAGGGACCTGCAGGTCAGGGCGGAGAAGGTCGTCATACTGAACGGCCCCGTCATGCAGCTGGTCGTCTACGCATGCATCATCGCCACCCTCTTCTTCGGAGGCAGGATGATCGTCTTCGGCGACATGCAGACCGGGCAGCTGATAAGCTTCATCACGTACATCACGCAAATCCTCATGTCGCTGATGATCCTCTCGATGATTTTCGTCATGCTCGTCCTCTCCCGCGCCAGCATCAACAGAATCCTTGAGGTGCTGGACGAGGTCCCCGAGATACAGGACCCCGCGTCCCGTGGAGGGACGGCGGTCAGGGAGGTCCCGGACGGATCCATAGATTTTAAGGACGTGTCCTTCTCCTATTCGGGCGGCGCGGACAAGGCGGTCCTGAGCGGGATCAGCCTGCACATAGACTCCGGCGCGGTCGTCGGAATCATCGGCGGCACGGGCTCGTCCAAGACGACGCTCGTCTCCATGATACCCCGCCTCTACGACGTTATGTCCGGCAGCGTCTCCGTCGGAGGGACCGACGTGCGGGAATACGACCTGGCGGCCCTGCGCGACAGCGTGTCGGTCGTGCTGCAGAAGAACGTGCTCTTCTCGGGCACGGTGCGGGAGAACCTGCGCTGGGGCAACGCCCGGGCAAGCGACGAGGAGATGAAGGCGGCATGCGTCGCCGCGGACGCGGACGAGTTCGTCATGAGCCTGCCAAAAGGCTACGACAGCGACCTGGGGCAGGGGGGAGTGAACCTGTCGGGCGGCCAGAAGCAGCGGCTCTGCATTGCCCGCGCCCTGCTCAAGAAGCCAAAGATACTTATCCTCGACGACAGCACGAGCGCGGTGGACACGGCGACGGACGCGAGGATACGCAGGGCCCTGCGCGGCTCCCTGCCGGAGACAACCAAGATAATCATAGCGCAGAGAATAACGTCGGTGCGGGACGCGGACATCATCTACGTGATGGACGGCGGCAGGATAGCCGGGGCGGGGACCCACGAGGAGCTCCTTGCCAGCAACAAGATTTACCGGGAGGTCTATGACTCCCAGCAGTCCCAGAACTAGCGGGGAGGGAACGATATGCCAAGAATGGAAATGCGCGGCACGGCAAAGCCGAAGAACACCGCACGGACAATAAAGAGGATTTTCTCCTACCTGGCCGCCTACCGGATGCAGCTTCTCTTCGTGCTGCTGGCGGTCATCGTCAGCGCCGGGGCGACGGTCGCGTGCGACTCCCTGCTCAAGCCCGCGATAAACGACTACATCGTGCCCCTGTACGAACGGGCGTGCGCGGGGGAGACGATCGTCCTCGCGGACTTCTTCCCCTTCCTCAGGCTGATAGGCCTGATGGTCGTCATCTTTGTCTCGGGCGCGCTCGCGACCTGGGTGAACTCCCGCCTGATGCTCCATGTCTCTACCCGTACCCTGTACCGCATCCGCAAGGATTTGTTCGACGAGCTCGAGCGCCTTCCCATGCGCTACTACGACGCGCACACGCACGGCGAGCTGATGTCGCTCTTCACCAACGACACGGACACCCTGCGCGACATGATGAGCCAGAGCCTGCCCCAGCTGTTCTCCAGCCTGATAAGCGTTACGGCGGTCTTCATCATGATGGTCGTGACGAGCCCGCTCCTGACCCTGCTCGTCATAGCGACGATCGCCCTGCTGATGTTCGTCGTGGCGGCGGTCGGCAAGAGGAGCGCAAGGGCCTTCCGCGACCAGCAGGCCGCGCTCGGCAAGGTCAACGGATACATCGAGGAGCTCATCGAAGGCCAGCGGGTCGTCAAGGTGTTCAACCACGAGAAGGAGGTCATCCGCGAGTTCGAGAAGCGGAACGACGCGCTCTGCGAGGCGGGCACGAGGGCCAACACCTACGCGAACGTCCTCGCCCCCGTGTCCAACAACATCGGGCACATACAGTACGCCCTCGTCGCCATAGCCGGGGCGATGATGATCATACGGGGTATGCTGGACCTGGGCTCTATAGCCGCCTTCCTCCAGTACACCCGGGGATTCACGCGCCCCATCTCGATGATGAGCCAGCAGTTCAACGGAATCCTGAACGCCCTCGCCGGAGCGGAGCGCATCTTCGCATGCATCGACGAGGAGAACGAGACGGACGAGGGCAGCGTCAGCCTGGTCAACGCGAGCGAGACGCTGCCATCTGCCTCCGCCGACGGCAAGGCCCACCTGGTGCAGTCTTACGCCCAGACCGGCGAGTGGGCATGGAGAGTCCCCCGGGACATGGCAGGCAAGCTGGGAGTGGGGGGGACGTATGCGGACAACGACGGATTCGCGCTCGTCAGGCTGCGCGGCGACGTGGACTTCAGGGGCGTGTCATTCAGCTACGTTCCCGGCAAGGAGGTCCTGCACCGCATAGACCTGCACGCCAAGCCCGGCGAGAAGATAGCCCTGGTCGGTTCCACCGGCTCCGGCAAGACAACGATAACGAACCTCCTGACCCGCTTCTATGACATAGAAGAGGGCAAGGGGACGATCACCTATGACGGCATACCCCTCAGGGACATACGGAAGGACGACCTCCGCCGCTCGCTCGGCATGGTCCTGCAGGACACCCACCTTTTCACGGGGACTATCCGCGACAACATCCGCTACGGCAACCTGGAGGCGAGCGAGTCCCAGGTCATCGCGGCGGCAAAGCTCGCCAACGCGGACTACTTCATCCGCCACCTGGAGAAGGGCTATGACACGGTCATCTCCGGTGACGGGGGCAACCTGAGCCAGGGGCAGAGGCAGCTCCTCGCCATCGCCCGCGCGGCCGTCGCCGACCCGCCCGTCCTTATACTGGACGAGGCGACCAGCTCCATCGACACGCGCACGGAGGCGCTGATAGAGAAAGGCATGGACTCCCTCATGGAGGGGCGGACGGTGTTCGTCATAGCCCACCGCCTTTCGACGGTGCGCAACGCGAACGAGATAATCGTGCTGGAGAAAGGCAGCATAATCGAGCGGGGCAACCACGACACCCTGATGGCAAGGAAAGGCCGTTACTACGACCTCTACACCGGAGCGTTCGAGCTGTCGTGAGCAGCCGCTAGCTTAAAAGCAATCCAAGAACAGGAGGCCGATTTATGGCAAACAACAGGCAGGACAAACAGGCGGAACAACTGGAGCAGCTGGCCAAGCATTTCAACATCCTCTACGTGCTTATCCTGGCATTCTCATTCCTCCTCGCGTCACGGAATTTCTTCCCGTCGCGCACGATGATGAACGACGCGGGAGCATTCGTCGCGGGCGCGCTCGCGGGCTTCGTCGTCGCCGCGGTCGTGATGAAGAAAGAAAAGAAAGCAAAGATCGCGGCCCTCGCCGCCTGCGTCGCCGTCGCCGCGCTCCTCTTCGGGGCGGGCAAGTACTGGGCCTCCGACGCGCACAAGGTCAAGGCAGACTGGCCCGTCCACGTCATGGGCGACTGCCAGTTCTCCTACCCATCCGATTTCAAGCCCTACGACATGAAGGGGAACACGCTTGCGAACGGGAACGTCGAGGTCTACTCCAACGACAACTACAAGCGGCTCGTCTGCTACTACGTCTACGACTTCGGCTCGGGGGTCGTGGACGGTGACGGCCTCCTTTCCAACAACGTCTCCAGCATGCTGGGCAGCCTGCACGCAAAGGACAGCTCCGTCAGCAAGACCGAGACGGACGGCAAGCTGACCCGCGTACAGTACGAGTACACGATAAGGGGGCAGAAGCTCACGGGATGCGCCGGGATATACGTGGACGGGAACCATGCCGAGCTCGTCACATTCTACCCCGTCAGCAAGGCCGTCTCCCCTGCTTTCCTTGAGCGGGTCTACGAGGGAATCCGACCGGCCGAAAAGTAGGCGGGCACCGTGCCGGGGCAACCCGCCGCCGGTGAACCGGCATCAGCAGCCAGGCTGCTTATTTACCGAAAATGTCGAAGTAGCCCGCAATGAAGACGGCAAGGATGATGAGCGGCGCAATATAGCGCAGGTAGAAGCGGACCAGCTTGTTCCGGGGGAACTTGATGCCCTCACCTGCGTCAGCCTCCGCAATGAACTTGTCCCAGCCCCAGCCCGTCTTCCAGGTACAGAAGAGGAGGAAAACGAGGGAGCCGAGCGGCAGCAGGTTCTGGCTTACGATGAAGTCTTCCAGCGCGTCGATCGAACCGATGTGCCTGCCGAAGCGGACGGCTGACCAGACGTTCATGCCGAGGGCGGCCGGTGTTGCCAGCAGCAGGATTGCCACGAAGTTTACCAGGACGGACTTGCGGCGGGTCCAGCCGAAGCGGTCCATGGGGAAGGCGACGATGTTCTCGAACACCGCCGCCATGCTCTTGCGGGAGGCCCGCCCGACGGCGAACTCGCATATCATCACCGGGAGTCCCAGCACGACAAGGAAGAAGAGGTAAATCAGAACGAAGGCCGCTCCGCCGTACTTTCCCGTGATAAAAGGAAAGCGCCATACGTTTCCCAGGCCGATAGCACAACCAGCCGACAGGAGAAGGAACCCCAGCCTGCTTCCAAGACTTTCACGATTCTGCTCGCCCATACTATACTCCCGTGAATGCGCTCCGCGCTCTTTTTTGGATGCCCCATTGTAGCACGAAAATTCAATGGTTTGCAATGCTGCAAGCAGAAACAAGTGGAGACGGCGGGCAGAGGCTCCTGCAGGCGGCCGGGCCTGAAATGCCTTCCCGTACCCGGAGGGGCCGCAGGACGGCAGGCGTCCCTGATTGGCCTCCAAAAATCACCTGAAAATTTCCTGTCAATTTTGCCGTCCCTGTGCTATAAT
>JAFSSU010000356.1 GCA_017450845.1 Treponema sp. | reverse complement strand
GGAGATGGAGAAGGAGCGCATGGAGCGGGTCCGGCAGGCGGAGGGGCAGGTCCAGCCTCCAGCCTAGGGGAAACCTCACTCGTTGAACTGCCCCGCCTTTTCCGCTATACTGTGGCCATGCCGCAAAAACTCCTGAAGGCCGCCGCTTTCACCGCCGTCTTCCTCTTTCTCTTCGTGCACCTGTCCTACTGCAAGCGGGGAAACCTGTCGTATACGAGGAAGAACATCTCAGGCTACTATGCGCTCAGGCGGAACAGCCTGGACGTGGTCTTCATCGGAACGAGCGGAACCTTCTCGTCGTTCATCCCCATGCAGGCCTGGAAAGACTGCGGCTTTGCCTCCTACAACTTCTGCGTCAACATGATGGGGGCAAACACGATTCCCTACGCGGTCACGGAGGCCATGAAGAGCCAGAAGCCGAAGGTTCTCGTCATAGACATCTACCCTTTCATTACCGGGGAGATGATCGGCAACATCGGCGACAGCTACACCCGTTACAACACGGACGGATTTAAGTATTCGCTGAACCGATTTCTCCTCATAAAGAACGAGGTCATGCGGGCACAGGACCTGACGGAAAGCCCCCTGTCCTACTTCGCGGACATCATAAAGTGGCATGCGAACGACCTTACGCCCGGAAACTTCTTCTGCTGTATGCCCAACGTTGACCGCGGCTACAACGCGATGATCTGGGGCAAGGTGAGCCGTCCCGGCAAAACGGACGAGGCCAAGACCCTCTCCCCCGACCTGGAGGCTTGCCTGACAAAACTGCTGGACAAATGTGCCCGGCTTGACTGCCAGGTTCTCTTCGTCTTCTATCCGTTTGCGGACACCTACAAGTACCCGGATGCCCTTGCCAACGTCAACTATATCGGAAACAAGGTGCGGGAAGCGGGCTTCGCCTTCAGGAACTTCTGTGCGGAATGGGATGAATTCGGCCTGGACGTTGACAGGGACTACTGGGATCCCGCCCACTTCAACATCTATGGGGCGGAGAAAGTGACGGCCCGCATCGCTCCCCGGCTATCGGAAGCCTACTCTCTCCCCGACCACCGGGGCGAGAGAGCCTACAGGGACTGGGATGCGGACTATGAAACGTGGAAAAACAATGAGGCCGAGTACAAGGCGGACATCGAAGGCCGCATAAGAAACGGTTTATAGCCCCTTGTACTTCGCCTTTATCGCGTCGGCGACCATCGCAGGCACCATGCCGCTCACGTCGCCGCCGAAGCGGGCAACCTCCTTGATGCTGCTGCTCCGGATCAGGAAGTAACGCTGCTCGGTGGGGACGAGCAGGGTCTCCACCTCCCCGTTGAGGGATTTGTTCATCAGCGACAGGTCAAACTCGTAGGAGAAGTCCGTCGTGTTGCGGATTCCCCTGAGCAGGACCTTGGCCCCGACGGCCCGGCAGTAGTCCACTATCAGAGTGTTGCAGGTGTGCACCTGAACGTTGTCAAAGCCCTTGGTCAGCTCCTTGAGCATGGCAAGCCTCTCCCCCGCGGAAAAGAGACAGGTCTTGTCCGGGTTTATGGAGATGGCGACATCTATGCGGTCAAAGAGCCTACATGTGCGCTCGATGATGTTCAGGTGCCCGTAGGTCGGCGGATCGAAGCTTCCGGGGAATACAGCCGTTATCATGCCTGTCCCCTACTTCGCGACGATGTTGACGAGCTTGTCCGGCACGACGACGACCTTGACGATGCTCTTCCCGTCAAGGAACTTCTTCGCTCCCTCAGTCTCAAGGGCAGTCTTCTGGAGAGAGTCCTTGTCCGTACCGGGAGCGGCCTGGAACTTGTCTCGGAGCTTG
>JAFSSU010000355.1 GCA_017450845.1 Treponema sp. | reverse complement strand
TTTCCGTCATGGCTTCACCGGAAAGGAGTACGACAGCTGGACAGGGCTGTACAACTATGGCTTCCGCGACTATGCTTCTCGCCTCGGACGCTTCACCACGGTTGACCCCATACAGGACGGCCTGGGCTGGTACGCCTACGTGAACTCCGACCCGGTCAGCTGGCTGGACCCCTGGGGGCTGTGTCCGACGGACACGGAGAGCGGGGAGGATCCGGCGAGGAATGCGGAGGCTACGGAGAAGGCCCCTTCTTACTGGCGGGATAACGGTGACGGAACATGGACAGTCACTTCTGAAGGTGCGACACTTTGGGATGTATGGGGGGCGGATTCCTATGCTGTGACAGGTCTAACAGAAGAGCAAGCCAGGCGTATTTATGTTGGAGATACATTTGGAAAGAAAATAGAAAGTACTCCTGTGATAACAGATGATATACAAAGGCTTTTGCCTGTCGCTGAAACAGGTCTGACTTTGAAACCTATTGAAACAAAAGTATCTTTGGAAGCGGGCACGCTACTACCAGTCCATGCTCGACATCGGAAGCCTTGCGAGGGGAGCAGGCTATTCAGACTTGAAAGAAAGTTATGTCATCTTCATCTGCCTGAGCGACCCGTTCGGGAAAAATCTTCCGGTCTACACCTTCGAGCGGAGGTGCAGGGAGTCGGCGGAGGTGGAGCTTGGAGATGCGACCCACCACGTCATGTTCAACGCGGCGGCCTACGAGAATGCGGCCGACCCTGAGATAAAGGCGTTCCTTGCGTTCGTGAAGGACAACAAGGCTGAATCTGACTGGAAGTGAGAGTTGTCTACAGCTTGGGGACTGGCCTGCCCCTACTTCTTCAGGTAGACCATCAGCAGCATGATGTCGCTGTTGCGTATGCCGCTGATGCGGGAAGCCTGGCCGAGCGTGACGGGGCGGATTTTCTCCAGCTTCATCCTGGACTCCGCGCTGAGCGAGACGATTTTTCCGTAGTCAAAGCCGTCGGGAATCCTCGCTCCCTCCATGCGGCGGAGCTTTTCCACCCGCTCGTCCTGCTTTTCTATGTAATAGCGGTACTTGTAATCTTCCTGGGCCTGTTCCCACTCGGCCTCGCTGAACGTGCCGGGGTTGGGGGCGGAAGGCTGGCGTTCTATATAATGCAGGGCTTCGTCCACGCGGGCATATTTGAGCGTTAGGGCGGCCATCTGTGCCCCGCTGATGAGCCCGGCCCTGTAGCCCTTCTCCCGCAGGCGGCGGTCGGCGGTGTCGTGCCGCAGCTTGAGCCGGTATTCCGCGCGGGCTGTGAACATGCGGTAGGGTTCCTTGGTTCCGAGCGTCACCAGGTCATCGATGAGGACTCCGATGTAGGCCTCGTCCCGGCTCAGCACGAGCGGCTCGTATGCGGGAATGTCGCGAAGGCGGCCTTTCTGGCAGCCAGCCGTCTTCTGTTCCAGGCTCCCGTGGTCGGAGAGGATGCCATCGTCGCTTGAGGGGAGGGGGCCGCACAGGGTGATGTGGGCGCGGGCGTAATAACCCGCGTTTATGCCGGCGACAAGGCCCTGCCCGGCGGCTTCCTCGTATCCTGATGTCCCGTTTATCTGCCCCGCGTTGAACAGGCCCGCCACCCGCTTGGTCTCAAGGCTGGGGTACAGCTGGGTCGGCTCCACGTAATCGTATTCCACGGCGTAGCCCGGGCGGCTGACGGTGCAGCGCTCGAATCCCGTCATCGTGCGCAAAAAGCTGTCCTGCACGGACTCCGGCAGTGAGGACGAGAGGCCGTTCAGGTAAATCTCGTCGGTCACGAGTCCTTCCGGCTCCACGAAAATTTGATGCCGCTCCCGGTCGGGGAATCGCATCACCTTGTCTTCGATGGAAGGGCAGTAGCGGGGGCCCACCCCGTGTATCTTCCCCGAGTAGAGGGGGGACCGGCCTATGTTCTCGCGGATTATCCTGTGGGTCTCCTCGTTGGTGTATACCGTGTGGCAGGGAACCTGCTGCCTGTCCACGCCCTCGTCGTCAAAGCTGAAAGGGATTATCCGCTCGTCGCCTTCCTGCAGTTCGAGATGCGAGAAGTCCACTGTGTGCCTGAGTATGCGGGGTGGGGTCCCTGTCTTGAGCCTTCCGGTCGTGAATCCCAGGTGGACAAGGCTCTCTGTCAGTCCGTAAGCTCCTGCCTCTCCGAGCCTTCCGCAGGGCGCGTCGTATTCGCCGATGAAAATCCTGCCGCCTAGGAATGTCCCCGTCGTCAGCACGACCGAGCGGACGGGGATGACCCGGCCGCGTTCCGTCGCGATTCCGATGACTTTCTGCCGCATGGCATCCTGCCCCGCCGTGCAGCTTTCCGGGGGAAGGGGGGAGGAGCTCTGGACGGTGATGATGTCGGTCACCGTGTCCATAAGGGTGGAAAGGTTTTCCTGTGTCTCAAGGGTGTGGCGGGCGAGGGCAGAGTACTCAAGCTTGTCCGCCTGGCTGCGCGGGGCCTGGACGGCGGGGCCGCGGCTGCGGTTGAGCAGGCGGAACTGGATCATCGTCCTGTCGATCAGCTTTCCCATCTCGCCGCCGAGCGCGTCTATCTCGCGGACGATGTTGCCCTTGGCGATTCCCCCGATGGAGGGGTTGCAGCTCATGCGCCCGATTGAGTCCACTGTCTGCGTGATAAGCAGGGTTTTGAGCCCCATCCGCGCTGCCGCAAGGGAGGCCTCTATGCCCGCGTGCCCGCCGCCGACCACGGCGACATCAAAAGAACTGTAGAAAGACATCGCCGGGAATGATAGCCCAAAAATGGCGTTTCCTCAAGTGGGTGTGAATACGGTCCGTGAGAGGCCGCAGGCCTCGTTGTTTAGGAGGGCGGCGCCCTCCTAAACGTTGCTGTAGCCCATCAGGTAGCTGTCTATCTCGCGGGCGCACTCCCTGCCCTCGGCGATGGCCCAGACGACGAGCGACTGGCCCCGGTGCATGTCCCCTGCCGTGAAGACTTTCTCCACGTTGCTTTTGTAACTCGCGGGTCTGCTCGTCGCGACCGTTCCCCGGGGGCCGAGCTCCACGCCGAACGCCTGTGCCGTGTAGTCCTCCGCGCCCAGGAAGCCCGCCGCGATCAGGATCATGTCGCAGGGAAGCTCTTTCTCGCTGCCCTCGATCTCGCAGAGGCTCCGCTTGCCGTCAACCATCCGGAATTCGACCTGCACGGTCTTTACCCCGGAGAGCTTGCCGTCCTTCTGGCAGACTTCTTTTATCGTCGTCTTGTATACCCTGGGGTCGTGGCCGAACTTGTAAATGGACTCCTCCGCCCCGTAGTCCACCTTCAGCACCTTGGGCCACTCGGGCCAGGGGTTGTCGGCGGCGCGCTCCTCCGGTGGGCAGGGCATCATCTCTATCTGGGTGACGCTCCTGCAGCCCAGGCGGATTGCCGTCCCCGTGCAGTCGTTCCCCGTGTCGCCGCCTCCCAGCACGATTACGTCCTTGTCCTTCGGGCTGAAGAAGCCCCCGTCCGCGAGATTTGAGTCCAGGAGGCTCTTGGTGACGGACTTGAGCCAGTCCACGGCGAAGAGGATTCCTTCCGGCTGATTGCCGTCGCCGCATCCTTTGGCGGAGAGGGGGCGGGCTTTCTTGGCCCCGCAGCAGAGGGCGACGGCATCGTACTCTGACAGGAGCCTGTCCGCATCCTCCTTGCTCCGTATGTCCGCCCCGGTGACGAATTCCACGCCCTCCGCCTGCATCAGGGCGACCCGCCGGTCTATGACCTGCTTGTCCAGCTTCATGTTCGGAATGCCGTACATCAGGAGGCCTCCTATCCTGTCGTCGCGCTCGTATACGGTGACCGAGTGTCCCCGACGGTTCAGCAGGTCTGCGACGGCAAGCCCGCTCGGCCCCGATCCAACGACGGCGACTTTCTTTCCGCTCCGTGTTTTTGGAACCTGCGGCTTCATGTATCCCGAGGCAAACGCGTGCTCTATGATGAAAAGCTCGTTGTCGTGGACGGTCACCGCCTCCTTTATGTCGCCGCCGTTCCCGCAGTTGCATGCCTTCTCGCAGAGGGCGGGGCATACCCTCCCGGTGAACTCGGGGAAGCTTGAGGTCTTGAGCAGCCTCCATGCCGCCATGTCGAACTGCCCCTTGTAGAGGGCATCGTTCCATTCGGGTATAAAGTTGTGCAGGGGACAGCCCGTCACCATTCCCTTGAGCCGTATCGCGCTCTGGCACATCGGCACCCCGCAGTCCATGCAGCGGGCCGCCTGGCACCTGCGCTCATGCTCGGCAAGGGGCGCGTGGAACTCGTTGAAATTCCGTATGCGCTCCTCCGGCAGTATGTCCGTGTTGTTCGTCCTCTTGTAATCCAGGAATCCCGTGTCCTTTCCCATCTTGCTGCCTCCTTATGCGACCTGAGTGACGGCCTTGAACGCTTCCATGACGGCCTCTTCGTGGCTGAAGCCCTTCTCCTCGCCCTTCGCGATTTCAGAGAGCATCCGCTTGTAGTCGTTCGGGATGATTTTCTTGAAGCTCGCAAGCGACGCGTCAAAGTCCGCGAGCAGCCGCTTCGCGACGGCGGATCCAGTCAGCTCCGCGTGTTTCTGGACGAGCTTTTTCAGGAGCTCCTTGTCGTGGGGGCTTTCCACTTCCTCCATGCTGACCAGCTGCTTGTTCAGCTTCTTGTACAGGTCGTGGTGCGCGTCCAGCACGAACGCCATGCCACCGCTCATGCCTGCCGCAAGGTTGCGCCCGGTGGGGCCGAGGATGACGACCGTGCCGCCCGTCATGTACTCAAGGCCGTGGTCGCCGCATCCTTCCACGACGGCGGTCGCCCCGGAGTTGCGGACGGCGAAGCGTTCCCCGGCGATCCCGCTTATGTATGCCTCGCCGCTCGTCGCGCCGAAGAGGGCGACGTTTCCGATGATGATGTTCTTCTCTGCCTCGCGCCTGGACTTGCCGCTCTGGCGGACGATGAGCTTGCCGCCGGAGAGCCCCTTGCCGAAGTAGTCGTTGGCATCTCCCGTGAGCCCGATCGTCAGCCCCTTGGGGATGAACGCGCCGAACGACTGGCCGCCGCCTCCTTCCGCATGGACGGTGTAGCTGTCGTCCTCTATCTTGCCGGCGAAGCGTTTCTGTATCTCGCTGCCGAGGATCGTGCCGAAGGAGCGGTCGGTGCTCTGGACCTTCACCGTGCCAAAGCTGCCTTTCTTCCATTCCTTGAGCAGGACCTTCTCGTCCAGGCTGTCCTTGAGGCCGAAGTCGTATACGTCCTGGGGGTCAAAGCGTGTCTTCGCGCCTTCGCCCGAGTCTGCCTTGGCAAGGATGCGGGACAGGTCGAGCAGGCCCGCATGCTTTCCTGCGGGGCTTTCCTTTATGGAAAGGAGCTCCGTGCGCCCGACAAGCTCATCGACGGAGCGGACCCCGAGCTTCGCCATGTATTCGCGCATCTCCTCGGCGATGAACTTCATGAAGTTCTCCACGTACTCGCTCTTGCCGCGGAAGCGCTTCCGAAGCTCGCTGTTCTGCGTCGCGACACCGAAGGGGCAGGTGTCCTTCTGGCAGGCCCGCATCATCGCGCATCCCATGGAGATGAGCGGGGCGGTCGCGAAGCCGAATTCCTCCGCGCCGAGCAGGGCGGCGATTATCACGTCGCGCCCGCTCATCAGCTTGCCGTCCGTCTCTATGCGGACCCTGCTGCGAAGCCCGTTCTGCACGAGCGTCTGCTGGGTCTCGGCAAGTCCGAGCTCCCAGGGAAGGCCCGCATGGTGTATGCTGGAAACAGGAGCCGCGCCGGTTCCGCCGTCGTGCCCGGAAATCAGTATGACCTCTGCACCCGCCTTGGCGACTCCCGCCGCGATTGTCCCGACCCCTGCCTCGCTGACGAGCTTGACGCTGATCCGCGCGGCGCGGTTTGCGTTCTTGAGGTCGTAAATCAGCTGTGCCAGATCCTCGATAGAATAGATGTCATGGTGGGGAGGCGGGGAAATCAGCGCGACGCCCGGCGTGGCGTAGCGGGTCCTCGCGATCCATGGGTATACCTTCTTGCCGGGCAAGTGGCCGCCCTCGCCGGGCTTTGCTCCCTGCGCCATCTTTATCTGAATCTCCTTCGCGGAAAGCAGGTATTCCTCCGTCACGCCGAAGCGGCCCGACGCGACCTGCTTGATGGCGGAGTTATATTTTGTCCCGAGCCGCTCCGGGTTCTCGCCGCCCTCGCCGCTGTTGCTCTTGCCCTGAAGGTGGTTCATCGCCTCGGCCATGCACTTGTGGGCTTCCTCGCTGATCGAGCCGTAGCTCATAGCCCCGGTCTTGAATCTTTTTACGATGCTGTCCACGCCCTCCACCTCGTCAATGGGGACTCCGCCGTCCGGCGCGTAGTTGAATTTGAAGAGGCTCCTGAGAGTGTGCGGGCGCGCCTCGTCGTCTACCAGGGCGGTGTATTCCTTGAAGCGCTTGTAGTCGCCGTTCCTCGTCGCCTGCTGCAGGGCGATGATAGTCTCGGGCGAGTAGAGGTGGTCCTCGCAGCCCGGCCCCCGCCTCATCTTGTGCTTTCCGATTGAGTCCAGGTGGGTGTTCACGGTCAGGCCGAGCGGGTCGAACGCCTTGTCGTGGTGATAGTTCACGTCCTCCTCGATTTCCTTGAGCGTGATGCCGCCGACCCTGCTGACGGTGTTGGTGAAGTAGCGGTCCGTCACCTCCTTGCTGATTCCGACCGCCTCGAAAATCTGGGCGGACTGGTATGACTGGATGCAGCTTATTCCCATCTTGGCGGCAATCTTCACTATGCCGTTCAGCACGGCCTTGTTGTAGTCGTCAATCGCCGTGTGGTAGTCCTTGTCAAGGAGCTTCTGGTCGATCAGCTCGGCGATGCATTCATGTGCCAGGTAGGGGTTCACGGCTCTCGCTCCGTAGCCCAGTATCATCGCGGCCTGGTGGACGTCGCGGATTTCCGCGCTCTCAAGGATTATCGAAATCTTTGTCCGCTTCTTGGTCCGTATGAGGTACTGCTCCACTGCTGAGACGGCTAGCAGGGAGGGGATGGCGACGTGGCTCTCGTCCACTCCCCGGTCGGACAGGATAATGATGTTGCAGCCCTTGTGGTACAGCCTCTCTATCTCGTTGAAAAGCCCGTCAATCGCGGCCTCGAGCGATGTGTTCTTGTAGTAGAGGATGGGGACTGTCGCCGCCCTGAGCCCGTCCTTGTCCAAGGCCTTTATCTTCATCATGTCCACGCCGGTCAGGATGGGGTTGTTTATCTCAAGCACGGTGCAGCAGGAAGCTTTCGCCTCCAGGATGTTCCCGTCCGTGCCCGCGTACACGGTCGTGTCCGTGACGATTTTCTCGCGCAGGCTGTCGATCGGCGGGTTCGTCACCTGGGCGAACAGCTGCTTGAAGTAGCTGAAGAGGGGAGGGTGCTGCTCGGAGAGGACGGCGAGGGGGGTATCCACGCCCATCGAGGCCGTAGGCTCCACGGCGTTCTTTGCCATCGGCAGGATCATCTCGTTCACGTCCTCGTAGCTCCAGCCGAAGGCCCGGTACATGATGTCCCGCTCCTCCTGCGTGTATACCGGTATCTTCTTGTTGGGAATCGGAAGCTCTGCCAGGTGCAGGAGGCTCTTGTCCAGCCACTCGCCGTATGGGAACTGCCGGGCATAGCTCTCCTTGCACTCCTCGTCGGATACGACGCGGCCCTGCACGGTATCCACGAGCAGTATCTTCCCCGGCATCAGGCGGGACTTCCTGAGTATCTTCTCCTCCGGGATGTCCAGCACGCCGACCTCGCTGGAGAGAATCAGCGTGTTGTCGCTCGTGATGTAGTAGCGGCTGGGGCGGAGCCCGTTCCTGTCGAGCGTTGCCCCGAGGATGTCTCCGTCGCTGAAGAGGATGGCGGCGGGGCCGTCCCAGCTTTCCATCATCGTGGCCCAGTAGTGGTAGAAGTCCTT
The DNA here is from genome assembly GCA_017450845.1 of Treponema sp. GTDB lineage: Bacteria > Spirochaetota > Spirochaetia > Treponematales > Treponemataceae > Treponema_D. The sequence continues at coordinate 3,335 of JAFSSU010000355.1, read as the reverse complement.
CTTCTCCCTGTCCATCGCCTCGTCGTTCTTCCATGGCTCAGGTATGCACATCATCACCGCGAGGGGGAGGGGGGTACCGTTCATCATCAGGAACTCGAGCGTGTTGTCGAGCATGGCGGAGTCCGACCCGGACGTGTCCACGGCCGGCAGGACTTTCTTCATGTCATCGTCCGAAAGGGCTGGAGAGCGCAATGTCTCCTCGCGTGCGAGCATCCTGTCCGCGTTGCCCCGGATCGTGTTTATCTCGCCGTTGTGGGCGATCAGGCGGTTTGGGTGCGCCCGCTGCCAGCTCGGCTGGGTGTTGGTGGAGAAGCGGGAGTGGACGATTGCGAGGGCGGAGGCGAAGTCAGGCGACTGCAGGTCCTCGTAGAAGGTCCTGAGCTGTCCTACAAGGAACATTCCCTTGTAGACGACCGTGCGGCTGGAAAGGGAGACGACGTATGTCCTGAGCTGGGTTTTCTCGAACTGACGGCGGAGCACGTAGAGGCGGCGGTCAAACTCAAGGCCCCTGGCCGCGTCCTCCGGCCTTGCGATGAAGCAGTTCATGATGACCGGCATGCAGTCGCGTGCCCTCTTGCCGAGCACCCCGGGGCGGACGGGAACCTCGCGCCAGCCCAGGAAGTCCAGCCCTTCCTTCCGGCTCAGCGACTCGACCATCCGCATGGCCTGTGCCCTGAGCAGTTTGTCCTGTGGGAAGAAGAACATTCCCACACCGTAGTCACGCTCTCCGCCGAGCGTTATTCCGCACGCCTCCGCCGCTTTCTTGAAGAAGGGGTGGCATACCTGGGCGAGGATTCCCACCCCGTCGCCGGTCTCGCCGCTCGCGTCCTTGCCCGCCCGGTGCTCCAGCTTCTCCACGATGCTGAGGGCGTTGTCCACGATTGAATGGCTCTTCTTGCCGTCTATGCTGACGACCGCCCCTATGCCGCAGGAGTCATGCTCGAAAGAATTCTCGTACAAAGTGCTTGTCATGCTGTTATCCTCGTCTTTCATCTTTCCGTCTTATTTGCCGCTGTCGCCGTAGTTGCTCAGGACCCTCGCGCTCGGGTCGTTCACGTCGCAGCCCTCCCATGATTTGTTGGGCATCCAGAAATCCACGATCATCTGCGACTGGCCTGGATAGAATTTCTCGAAAATCTCGCGGTAGAGCAGGGACTCCTTGGTGAAGGGGCGGGCGTGCTCATACTTTTTGCATCTTTCCCCGAACTCCTTGTCCGTGTATTTCGTCTCCGCGAACTCCTTGAGGTCGTCCACGAGGGAGTGCCCCACCGCATCGCTGAAGGCGGCCTTTTCCCGCATCAGCAGGTCATGGGGAAGGTAGGGCTTTCCGTCCGCGTCCTTCTCGAAGGCGTGGCGGAGCAGGAACTTGCCCTTGCCGTAGCGGTTCATCTTAAGCTCCGGGTCGACCGACATGACGTATTCCACGAAGTCCAGGTCCCCGAACGGTACGCGGGCTTCCAGGCTGTTCACGCTGATGCAGCGGTCTGCCCTGAGCACGTCGTACATGTGAAGCTCCCTGACCCGCTTCCGGGCCTCCTCCTGGAACTCTTCGGCGGAGGGGGCGAAGTCCGTGTATTTGTAGCCGAAGAGCTCGTCGCTGATTTCCCCGGTCAACAGGACGCGGATGTCCGTCTGCTCGTGGATGGCCTTGCAGATGAGGTACATGCCCATGCTCGCGCGGATTGTCGTGATGTCGAATGTCCCGAGGGCGTATATGACTTCTTCCAGCGCGGAAAGCACGTCCTCCTTGCTGATTATTATCTCGTGGTGATTTGACCCGATGTAGTCCGCGACCTGCTTGGCGTACTTCAAGTCTATCGCGTCGGTCTTCATCCCGATTGCGAATGTCTCTATGGGCTTTTTGAGCAGTCGGGCGGAGACGGCGCAGACGAGCGAGGAGTCAAGTCCCCCGCTCAGCAGGAAGCCGAGCGGTGCGTCCGCGTCCAGCCGTTTCTGTATGCCCGCGACCAGCCTGTCGTGAATCTGCTTGCAGATGCCGTCCTCCCCGTCCAGTCCGCCGGTGACGATCCGGCCGACTTTCGTGATGTCACGGTAGCATGTGAACTTCCCGTCCTTGTAGTAGTGGCCGGGAGGGAAGGGGAGTATCTTGTCCACCAGCCCCTCAAGGTTCTTCGGCTCGCTCGCGAAGGCGATTCCGCCCTTGCCGTCCTTACCGTAGTAGAGGGGGCGGATTCCGATGGGGTCGCGGGCGGCGACGGCGGACCCGGTCTCCTCATCGCAGATTATCAGCGCGTACTCCGCGTCGAGCTTGCCGAACAGGTCCGTGCCGTATTTTTCGTAGAGGGGCAGCAGGATTTCGCAGTCGCTGCTGCTCCTGAGGGAGAATCCTTCCGACACAAGTTCTTCCCTGACCTCCCTCCAGGGCCGTGACTTTCCGTCTGCCCCGTAAATGCCGTATATCTCGCCGTTGCAGACGAGGGACTTCCCCTTGTGCGAGAATGGCTGCATGCCGCTCTCGTCCAGCCCCATTATAGCGAGCCTCTGGAATCCGAGGACCGCCCCGTCCTTCTCCAGGATTCTGGAGCTGTCGGGGCCGCGGGAAGTGGTGCGGGCGAAATTCTCGCGGAATTCCTTCATCGAAATAACATTGCCAAAATAGCCCATTACGCAGCACATACACAAACCGCCCGAAAGCGTCCTCCCGCAAAAAAGTGATTTAGTTTAAACGAAAAAAGACGCCGTAGACACGATGCCTCCCGGGACGGACTGCCCCGGAGGAACCATATCTACGACGTCTTTGCCGTATGCGCTACGTTCTACTACTTCACGCGAAAAATGTCAAGGGTATCTCAAAAAATTACTCGAAGAACATGTAGTCGTCGAAGTAGACGCTCGATATCTGGCCCATGACCAGCTGCTCGTTTATCTTGTCGCGTATGCCGTCCTTTACTTTCTGCTCGCCCATGCCGAGCAGCTGCTCCTTTGTGTAGGAGGAGAAGTACCCGATGATGAGGGATTTGGCCTGCCTTTCTTTCTGGGCCAGCTCCTCGTAGAGCTGTATGTCGCTGGAAGGATAGGAGAACCAGGGAGAGACGACGAGGAGGACTCCGCCCTGGTCGCCCGCGCTTTTCGTCACCGCCCGTATCTGACCGAGCTCGGTGTAGGCGCTGACTGACTGCTTGCTCTTGAGGCTGGAGCTGACGACCTGCTTGGGGCTCGGGTCGCTCTTCCGGTATTTTGTGGAGAACTCCCCGCCGTTCTTGGCGAGGGCAAGGGCCGTCCCGCCCACAAAGATTATCAGCATCGCTATGATGATGAGCAGGAGCATCTTGTTCAGCCCCTTGTAGGAGCCGTCGTCTTTCCGCCCTTCGCGG
>JAFSSU010000354.1 GCA_017450845.1 Treponema sp. | reverse complement strand
GCTACCACCGCGCCATCTGTAGCAACAGGGACGAGCGGGGCCGGACGGTCCTGCACTACGCGGCGGCCAACAGCGAACCGGCGATTTACGATTACCTGACGAATCTCGCGGAACTGGAGCCTGACGGGGAATTCGGGGGCCTTGCCGACGTGGAGGACTGCAAGGGCCACAAGCCGGAATACTACCGCAAGCACCGGGACGAGTTCTAGGGGGGTGAGACGATGGGAGGGGGCTCCCCCTCCTTGGCAGGAATTTGCCGGAATACCCGTTTTTTTTCTGATTTCCACTCAGAATCGCCCCCGGTTTCACCCAATAAGCAGGTAGAAAGCAAATCAATATAAAAGGAGAAACACATGGCTGACATTTACACCAAGATGACCCCGGTACTGGACGGAATCTCAGCGGTCTACACCCACCTGAAGAACAATTCCTTCACGGCGAGCAAGACGGATTTGGAGTTCACGGTCGCCTTCAAGAACACCCGGAAGTTCCTGGGGCTGAGCGAGGGGCAGACCGCGTTGTTCTGCTGCATTTTCTCCTGCTACATGGGAAACGGGGAGAAGCCCGTGTGCATCGGGGAGCTGTCCCAGGCGACCGACACGAACGCGCTCCGTTTCCTGGAGTTCCGCGATGACTTCGACGCGCTTGAGGAGAAGGGATTCATCACCAGCGACAAGAACGAAGAGCGTGGCTCCCGCGCCCGCTGCTACAGCATCCCCGAGGAGGTGACCGAGGCTCTCCTGAAGGGCGATGCCTCGCTCATTATGAAGGGGCTTCGCGCGAAGGACCTTGACCTGATATACCCCGAGGACATCTCCGAGAAGGAGCTTTTCTACGCGGACACGATACGGGAGGACATACGCTCCCTGTTCGGCTACTTCGAGCAGGAGCAGTTCGGCGCGATTCAGGAGCGGCTCGCGGCCAAGGGCATGGGCCGGGGCGTGTGCGTCATGCTCCACGGCGACAGCGGGACGGGCAAGACCGAGACGGTCTACCAGCTGGCACGCAGGACGGGCCGGGCGGTCTACCACGTGGACATCGGCTCTGTCGAAAGCCAGTGGATCGGCGCTACGGGGCAGAACCTGTCGGAGCTCTTCAGGAAGTACAAGCGGATCTGCGCCCGGGCGAATGCCCGCGGCGAGAACATCCCCATCATGCTGTTCAACGAGGCAGACGCGCTCTTCGGAAAGCGGATTGAGCATGTGACGCAAGGACCTGAAACCGAAATCAATCACATCAACTCAATCCTCCTTGACTGCATGGAGAAGCAGCAGGGCATCCTCATCGCGACGACGAACCTGCCCGGGGCTCTGGACACGGCCTTTGAGCGTCGCTTCCTCTTCAAAATCAAGTTCGAGAAGCCCGACCTTGAGATGAAGAAGAAAATCTGGCAGAGCAAGGCCGGATGGCTGGAAGACCGGACGGTGGCGCACCTGGCGGAAAGCTACGCGCTGAGCGGGGGCGAGATTGACAACGTGGTCCGCAAGGCGGAGATGCACGAAATCCTGACGGGCAGCCGCAGCTCGGTCACGGAAATCGAGGACTTCTGCCGGAAGGAGAAGCTTGAGGGCAGCCGCAGGAACCGGATAGGCTTCGGCTGCTGAGCACGATATGAACGGCGGGGACGGGCGGAATGCCCCCGCTTACCCCACCCGCACCTTCCATCCGCCGAGGGTGCGGGTGCCAGCATCAAAGCTAACGCCGACCTTGTACAGCTGTTTGGGCTTGCCGGATTCGTCCTTCCTGCCCAGGTAGGGTATGAGGTAGCCCTTCCCGTCTATCTGTTCCAGCGCGTCGTCAACCGTGCCGTCCAGCTTGAACTCGAACACGTAGACCGCCTTCTCGGTCTCCACGACCATGTCGCTCCGGCCTGCCGCGCTCGCCTCCTCCGTCCTGACGACGAAGGGCGTGCACAGGCGGGCTATCAGGTAGAAGAGCGTCTTGTAATGATTTTCGTCCTGCCTCTCCGCGTTGTAGGGGACGGAGCTGAGGAAAGCCTTCATCAGCGTCAGGGCCTGCTCCAGGTCGCCGTCCTCCAGCGCGTCGGAGAAGGCCATCAGGAATGTGTCGTTCGTGACGACATCCTCCGTCGCGTAGCAGGGCATCAGGCTCTTGTTGAATCCGTCCCTCACCTCCTCGTTCGGGTATCCCAGAATGTATCGCCCGCCCTTCTTGGTTCCCTTGATTGTCAGGTAGCCGGACTGGTAGAGCAATGGGACGGGGTTTGTCGCGGTTTCGGCGGGAACGTCGAACATGTCCTGCGTCGCCTCGAACCCCCTGTCAAACGTCACCGGGTCTATCCTGTACTTTCCGATGAGCCTGGTC
>JAFSSU010000353.1 GCA_017450845.1 Treponema sp. | reverse complement strand
TCCTTGCAATAAGGCTGGATGGAATGGACGGAGACAGGATGATTTGCTATTATCAGGTATGTCCGGACTGACGGAAGATGAATAGGGAGAATCTGTATAGATGGAACTGAAAGACAAGGTGCCTCCGCACGATATGGATGCGGAACAGGCGACGCTCGGGGCAATGCTCCTGGACTGGAAGTGCGTCAGCGAGATCGTGGCGCGACTCAGGAGCGACTACTTCTATGACCTGCGGAACCAGGTCATCTTCAGCTCGCTCGTCAACCTGTCCAATCAGGGCAGCAAGGGCGACCTCATAACGCTGATTGATGACCTGACCAAGAACGGCAAGCTCGAGCAGGCGGGGGGCATCCCCTACATCTCCGCGCTGACGGACAAGACCCCGACGAGCGCGAACTGGGAGTACTACGCCTCGATTGTCATGGACCGGTCGGTCAGGCGGAACCTCATCGGCATCTCGGACGAGATAAAGGCGGAGAGCTTCGACCAGACCAAGGAGAGCCGCTCGATCCTGGAGGAGGCTGAGCAGAAGATATTCCGCCTGACCGACACCAACCAGACGACCAAAATCCAGTCGCTGCAGGACATCGTGCCGGAATCCATCAGGCGGATCGACGAGAGGTACAAGAACAAGAGCGCGGTCTCAGGCGTGGAGACCGGCCTGACCCAGCTGGACAGCATGACGAGCGGCTTCCAGAACTCGGAGATGATCATCGTGGGCGCGCGCCCGTCCATGGGCAAGACAGCCCTCGCCCTGTCGATGCTCCAGCACATCGCGATAGAGAACAAGATTCCGGCGGGCTTCTTCAGCCTGGAGATGAGCAGCGACCAGATCGGCCAGCGCCTCCTCTCGCAGGTCGCCCGCGTGCCGGGGACCAGGCTCCGCAACGGCCTCTTGAAGATGGAGGACTTCAAGAAGCTGCAGGACGCGGCGAGCTCCTGCTACGCCTCCCCACTCTACATCGTGGACACGCCGAACATGAAGCTCTTGGACCTGAGGGCGATGGCGCGGCGGATGAAGGCCAAGAACGACGTGAAAATCATCTTCATCGACTACATCGGTCTCATCACGCTGGACAACGAGGACAAGATGGAGATGTACACCCAGCAGTCCATGATCTCCAAGTCGCTCAAGAGCCTTGCCCGCGAGCTGGAGATTCCCATCGTCGTCCTCTGCCAGGTAGCCCGCGCCGCCGAGGGCGAGGAGCCGAACCTGGCCCAGCTGCGCGGCTCGGGCTCAATCGAGCAGGACGCGGACGTGGTCATGTTCATCCACGGCGAGCGGCAGAAGCAGAAGGAGGGCGAGGAGTACAACCCCGTCCAGGACCGCAAGCTCATCGTCGCCAAGCAGCGCAACGGCCCGATCGGGGACGTGCCGGTCCTGTTCATCTCGTCCTACACGAAATTCGAGAACAAATCCAAGGAATCCGAGTAGCGAAATGTACATAAGCAGACTTCTCTTACCATAGTATATATGGAGGAATGAATGAAACGTTGCGTGTTTGTTCTGTTGTTCGCGGCCCTCTCCCTTGCCCCGCTTCCCGTGCGGGGCGGAGGGGCTGGCGTGGCTTCGCCTGGATGCTGCCGGGGCTGTGTGCCCCAGGCCTACTGTGCGGAGAACGTGGTCTGCGTGACCAAGAAAGGAAAGAAGTTCCACCGGGCCGGATGCCGGGTCCTCAAGGATTCCGAAATCCAGAAGCTGTCCCGGGCGGAGGCGGAAAGCAAGGGCTACTCGCCCTGCAAAATCTGCAAACCGTAAAATTTTACGGAAAAACCTGTAACCAGGGGACTGTCCCGTGGTTCTCTAAGTGATTATGCAAGGGTAATTCAGTAACGGCAGGTCATGAGCAAAACTTGCCTTGGCCTGAAGTTGCTTCGTTGCAATCACTGCAGTTTTACATACGTGCCAGGCACACAGGGCACGTATGAGTTTTCTGCATCCTCCTCTCCTTTGGCCTGCTGGTGGTTTGTTAAACGACCAGCAGGTTTTTCCTCTTTTAAAAGGCCCTGTGTCAGCCTTTCGGGGTGAGCGGGCGGCAAGCCCCTAGAAACTTTCCCCTAATATCAGCTTTTTTTGTTGTAAACCAGTAAAAATCGTGATATAATACGCCTATGAACGAGAAAATCATTGTCGACACGCTCGACAAAAAGCAGACCATAAGCCCCGACATCTACGGGCATTTTTCGGAGCACCTGGGCCGCTGCATTTACGGCGGCTTCTGGGTGGGAAAGGATTCCAAGATACCCAACGTGAACGGCTACAACAAGGCCGTCGTGCAGGCCTTCAAGGACATCGACATCCCCAACCTGCGCTGGCCGGGCGGATGCTTCGCCGACGAGTACCACTGGAAGGACGGAATCGGCCCCTATGCCACCCGTAAAAGGATGATCAACACCAACTGGGGCGGAGTCATCGAGGACAACTCCTTCGGCACCCACGAGTTCATGGGCCTCTGCGAGGAACTGAACTGCAAGCCCTACATCTGCGGCAACGTCGGCTCCGGCTCCGTGCAGGAGATGGACGAGTGGATCGAGTACATCACCTTTGACGGCGAGTCACCGATGGCCCGCCTGCGCAAGGAGAACGGCCACGAGAAGGCCTGGAAGCTGGACTACTTCGGCGTGGGCAACGAGAACTGGGGCTGCGGCGGCAACATGCGGGCGGAATTCTACGCGGACAACTACCGCCGCTACCAGACCTTCGTCCGCCAGTACGGCAAGGACAAAATCTTCAAGATTGCCGGAGGCGCGAACGGAGACGACTACCGCTGGACCGACGTGCTGCTCGAGAGCGCGGGCAACATGATGGACGGCATCTCCATGCACTATTACACATTCGAGGACAGCTGGGCCAACCGGAAGCCGGCGACCGGCTTCGGCAAGCAGGGCTGGTACCGCATACTGAGCAACGCCTTCCGCATCGACGAGATCATCCGCCGCCACGACGAGGTGATGAGCAAGCACGACCCCGCAAAGCGGATTGCCCTCGTCGTGGACGAGTGGGGCAACTGGTTCTCCTGCGAGCCGGGCACCAACCCGGGCTTCCTCTACCAGCAGAACTCCGTCTGCGATGCCGTCGTCGCGGCCGTGCACCTGAACATCTTCAACAACCATTCCGACCGCGTCCGCGTCGCAAACCTGGCACAGGCGGTCAACGTCCTGCAGTCCCCGGTCCTGACCGAGGGCGACAAGATTGTCCTGACCCCGACATGGCACGTCTTCCACGCCTTCAAGGCACACC
>JAFSSU010000352.1 GCA_017450845.1 Treponema sp. | reverse complement strand
TAGATCCACAGCCCTATCTTGTACTTCTTCACAAGCTCAAGCTTAGCCATGTCAAGGCCTCCTTGTCGTTTTCTTTTATCAGTCGAACGGGTCAAGCTCCGGGGCGTTCGCCTCCGGTACCTGCACCGTTATCTCCGTCTCGGATATGCAGCAGCTGCCGCTTGTCGGCCCCGCGTCCGGGTAGAATTCCGTCCCGCCCAGCTCCGTCTTGTCCACAAGGCCGCCGAGCGTCCAGTCGCTCCGCACTGCGATGCGGAAAGCCTTTGCCGTCCGCACCATCTGCCTGAGCAGGGTCTGGTAGTCCGCGCCCCTGTGGATGAAGCCGACGGTCAGGGTGTTGGACGTGACTCCCGCCGTCAGGGTCGGCTCTTCCTCCTCGGTCTTGCCGGGGATTATCGCGCAGACGTTCTTTCCGTCGGTTCGGGAAACGTCCACTACACCGAAGACAATCTTTGACGGCGGGGGGAGGGGGGTATCCTTCCCGGAAAGCTCAGCGAGCCGTTCCGGCAGCTTTTCCCCGATGAATTTTTTCAGCGCGTCGAATGCCTCTTCCAAATCCTACCCCCAGTATTTCTTCAGCTCTTTGTCAACAATCTTCTGAAACTCGGCCTCGTAGCCGCCGGACTCCACGTAAGTCTGCCCGGCCTGCACGAAATTCCGGGCCGCGACGTGAGGGCCTTTCCTGCCGGGACCGGCATTGTAGCCGTATGACAGGACGGCAGTCTTGGCGAGGACAAGGTGGTTGTTCGCTTGGACGGCCTTGTCCTTCGGCCACACGGAGACGGACGAGCCGTCCTTCTTTACCTTGTAGCCGTATGCCTTGGAAAGCTCCCCCGACCGCTTCGTCGTGGAGGACGTTATCACCTTCTTTATTGTCTTTGCGGCCCCGCGCCCTGCCGCGCCCAGCGCCTGCTTCTTGATGGACTTCAGGCTCTTTGCCGTGCCCTTCAGGGCTTCCTGCACCTCGTCAACGTCCGCCTTTATGCTGACCATCTGGACGCTAGGCATTGTAAATCCTCCATGCGTTCACCTGCTCAAGGAAGCGGTCTTCCTTGAAATTGTTGAACACCCGCGTCCCCGTGTCCGCGAAAGCCGTGCTCGCCACGGCAAGGTTCCCGCCCGCGCTCTCCCAGTAGAGGTTGGCGAGCTGCAAGGCGGTGGTGACGATCTTCCCCGGCACGGGGGCATAGCCGCCCATGAAGGAAATCTCCAGCCTGGTGCCGGAGTCGAACAGCTCAAGCTGCCCGTTCGCGAGCCGGTGGGAAAGGTAGTTCGTCTTCCACTCCCATCCTTCCGGCTCCTGCTCCCGCCCGTTGACGCGGACGGAAATCATGGATGCCACGGGGGCAGGGAGCGCGATGCTGTCCGTACCGTCCCCCCATGTCCTTACCGTGTATTCCTTCAGCTCGGGGTCGTAGCCCAGGTAGCGGGCGACGGCATCCGTGGCGGCGGAGGCGTACACGGCGGGCATGGACGCTCCGTCCTCGGGGAATTTTCCCGCGAACTCCTCAAGCATTTCCACCGTTATGTACGCCATACCACCCCCTAGTCTTTCTTCTTCTTCTCGCCCTTGTCGGGCTTGGAGTCCGCGTCGGCCTCAGCCTCCCCGGACTTCCCGGTATCCTTCTCGGCAAGCCCCGCCTTCTCCCAGGCGGCGAGCCTGTCCTCCGGTATCTCGTAGGACCTGCCCCGCTCAAGGCGGCCCAGGTCGGACATGAGGGTTTCCTTCATGGTCGCCCTCACGAGCTTCTTCTCTGCCATGAGCCGCCCTCCTTACGCCATCTTGATGCGCGTGAAGGCCTCGGACATGACCGGCTGGCCGTCCGCGTATGCGAGCGCGGAGAATCCCACGGAGGGATAGTACTTCTCGGTCAGGCGGGTGATTGCGATGGAATCGACCATCGTCATCCAGTAGCGGGAGAAGTCCGCGAACATTCCGACATAGAGGCCGGAGGTCATCGTGCTCGGCACGAAGTCGCTCTCGATGACGGGCGCGCCGTCCAGCATGTCCGGGTCGGAGGCGGTGAGACCGCTCCGCCACAGATACTGGTCGTTCTTGTCCTTCAGGACCAGGAGCTTGGTCACGGTGTCCGGATGGAAGAGCCAGCTTGCCCTGGAGCGGTACGCGCTCTTGAGCGAGCGTTTGGCCTTGATGATGTCGTCGGCGGAAAGGGCCGTCGCGCTCGATGCCGTGAAGTCATCGTCCGCAGGAAGCCCGCTCGCGGATGCCGTGAAGAGTCCGAGCGGCTGGCCGTCGCCCGAACCGTTGATGATGGCGTTCTCAAGGGCGGCCTGCATCTTGTAGCGGATCTTGTCGCCGATGATGGACTCAAGGTTGAAGGCGTTCGTCTTGAGTGCCTTGTCGGAGATGGTGACGAGCTTGACCAGGGCGTGCGCTCCCAGCTCGCGCTTGGCGTAAGACAGGGAACTCTCGTCGGTTATGCTGGCGGGGACCTCGGTCGTCCACTCGGCATCGTCAGCGTCGGCGGCCTCGTAGGGAACGCCGATTCCGGCCGCCTTGGAGAGATGGACGGTGTAGACCTTGGAGAGCAGGTTCAGGTCGCTGCGGACGGGAGTCAGGATCTGGTTGACCAGCTCCTGGGGGGCGAGGGCGGAAGCGGAAGCACCGTCCCCGTCAACGACCAGGGCGGCACGTGCCTCGGCGGACATGCCGGGAAGGCCCGCGCGGAGATAGTCGCGGAAGGCGGCCATCCTGTCGTCCTGCTTCCTGCCCTCCGGCTCCGGCAGGGGGATATTCCCGGTGAAGCCCTTCAGCTCCAGCTCGCGCTTCTCCTTGGCGATGAGGTCGGTGAGCTTGCGCACGTCCTCGGACATGCCCTTGTACTTGCCCTCCTCCTCGGCGGTGAACGAGCGGACCTCGCCCTTCTCGTCCTTGCAGCCGTCGTTAAGGGAGCGCATCTGCTTGATGATGTTCTCGCGGGTGTCAATCTTCTCCCGGAGGGAAAGCTTGTCAAAATCCATAGTCGTTTTCTCCTTTTTCCTCCGCGTCCAGTATGTCCAGCTCGCGCCGCCTGCTGTCGAAGGCGGCAAGGGCATCCGGCTCCTGTTTTGGCGCGGGTATCAGTTTTTCGAGCGACGCTATCACGCCACGGATGGTGCGCACGTCCTCCTCGCCAATACAGTCACTTTGCTTTTTAAGCACGTCCTCAAGCCCTCCCAGGCTGATTCCCTTGCCCTCGAACAGGGCGCGGGTCCCGGCTGAGGCATCCGGGTATGCGGGGAAAGCCACGCCGACGGAGACCTCAAGGAGGTCAACGTCAAGCAGCTCGCGCAGGGCAGGCTCGCCCCTCGTCCGCTTCCATGCGTCGCGGACCACGTAGAAGCCGAAGCTCACGCCCGGAACGTCGCCGCGCTTGACGCTCCCGTAAAGGTCGTTCGCCCAGCCCGCGTCCGGCAGGCTGCACTCGAAGTGAAGCCCGTCGTCACGGCTCTCGAGCGTCAGCGTCTTCGCGCCGGAGCGTCCGAGCACGTACTGGGTGTTGTGCCCCCAGAGGCAGCGCACGTCGCCGTCCTTGAGGCTGCGGTCAAACGCCCCCTTCCTGATAACCTCGAAGAAGCCCCCGAGGTCCTCCGAGCTCTTGTCATAGGGGATTACCCCCGCTATGCACTTTCCTCCGCCCTCCTTCTCCCTGGTCTCGACGGACGCGGGGAGGGAGCGGAGGACAAGCTTTCCGTCTTTGCCTTCCATGCAGTCCTCCTTGTTATAGGATTAGGTTTATCCAGTAAGGTATCTTGATGCCGAATTTCAGCTTAAGGAGGGCGAGGGCTATCCGCACCAGGACGAAGAGGGCTATCATAAGTGCCCCCGCCCGTATCAGCCTCGCCCTTGCCCTCAGCTTCTGCTCGTATTCGGTCAATCTCGTCGAGTAGGCGGCCAACTTCCTGTTCGTATTCTCCAAACAGGTATTCAAGTCGGTCAACTCCATCTGTAATTCTCTCACTTGCGCGGACGACAATGCCAATTCGTTCTCGGCTACTCTCAACTGTTCGGTCAAGCTCCTTGACTGTTCCTTCAAGTCGTCCAGCTGTGCGTGAACTTGCTGAGACAAGCCCTGCATCGTCTTCCTGTAGCCGGACGGACTGGCAGGCCGTGAGTCCTGCGCAAAGAACAAGAGCGGCAAGAGCAGCGCAAACAGACAGCAAAAAATGAGCCTTCTCATTCCTCATCCTCCCCATCTTTCTTTTTCCTCCAGTAACCGTACTTCCTGTACCCGTCAATGAACCACACGATGGCGGCGAAAAGTGCCGCCTGCCGCGTACTCTTACGCGGTACGCTTACGACCCATTTGTTTGAGCTATACAAATCTATCACACTACCGCCGACGGCGGGTTATGACCTGTTTTACTGCTCCAGTCCCCGGACAAGCTTTTCCAGCAGTTTGAGCACGTTGTCGTAGAAAATCACGCCGACCGAAACTCCGAGCAGGGTGGTGAAAATCCACGCCGGAAGGAACTGGAGCAGGAGTCCGCCAGCAATTCCGACCGCGACGGTAATCAGGATTTTCAGCTTCGGATGCCCGACCGAAAACAGCTGCTTGACCATCTGCGTGATGCCGACCATGAAAAGCGCAATCTGGACGATTGCCTTCACGTCAATGAAACTCTCTATGTCCATCGTTTCCTCCTACCTGAACGTATACTTGTACGTGCACATCCTGTATCCGTCCTTCACGGTCCGGGAGTTCGCGTACACGTCCCAGCCCCTCCGGCGGAAATGGGTCCGGCTGCCGTTCACCCATTTCTCGATGGTGTACTGGTTGCCCCTGACGATTCCCGCGTCCTGAACGACTTCCTTGGTGACATCCGCCCCGGTCAGCCACGACAGGATTTTGCAGTCATTCACGACGGTGAAGTCGTTTTTCAGCCATCCCTTGTCCATGCAGGCGCGCACCGTGTCAAGGAAGTCAATTTCCTCCGGCGCGCCGAACCGCCTCTTGCGCTCCTCCTCTGCCACGGAGAGCAGGCACAGGAAGAAGCAGGATTCGTCCGCGTGCATGATGTA
>JAFSSU010000351.1 GCA_017450845.1 Treponema sp. | reverse complement strand
TCGTACTTCGAGTTTCCGATGTACCGGGTACGGAGGACGAACACGTACTTTCCCGCCGCCAGGTCAGCGGGCAGCGTGAACACGAGCTTCCTCGGGAAGTTGTACAGGAAGCTGGACACCTTCCGCCACTCCGCCTCCGTGCCCGAAGGCCTGCCGTCATCGGTCGCCGGGGCGAGCCACAGGCCGCTTTCCTTTCCACCAATGCAAAGGCCGGAACCTTCAATTAGAACCGAACCGCCGGCAATCAGCGTCCCGTCCGCCGCAACCCTGGAGACATCGGTAATCGTGCCGAAGTCCACGCCCGGGGCCGCGACCGTGCTGTCGGACACCTCCACCCTGGACACCGCGTCCAGGAGCGTCCCGTCGGGCGAGAAGCGCACCGTGAGCGGGAGCCGCTCGCCCGGGTTTGACGCTATGCCCACGGGGGCTATGTAGAAGCAGCCGAGCGAGCCCAGGCGGACGGCGTGCCCGGACGCGAGCACGCCGAGCAGCACCTTGGTGTAGGCGGTCATCACGTCCGTGATGCGGCCCACCTTCATGTCCGGCAGCTGCTCCGCCATGAGGTCAAGGACGTTCTGGTTGGAATAGGTGAACCGCGCCACCTTCCCGTAGTAACCGGTACCCTGCCCTTCGGCGTTGAGCTTGTTCGCATGAAGCCTGAGCAGAACCTGGCCTGCGGCCCCGTCGCGGAGGTTGATGAAGCTGTTGTCGCTTCCCGTCACTTTGTTTTTCTTTGACATAATTCACTCCTTACCGCCCGGATTATGTCGCTTCCGTGCGGCTTTAATTGATATGCCTTTATTATAGGCACAAAGCAGGAGCTCAAAATGTCGTAAAATCGCCAGACTTTAAAAAATTTTTGGGGGTAGTAAACGGACGTTTTTGGGGGTGTTAAACGGGTGTTTTTTGGGGTAGTAAACGAGCGTTTACGGGGGTGCTAAACGGACGCATCATGCCGCCGCATCTCAGGGAACGTATGGAGCGGGACGGGCCTCTCAAGCGGGCATTTGCTTGCGCTCATTGAACTGTGTGCCAGTCCGCACCATCTCTTAAATGCGTATGATACAGATGCAAGCACCAGCCCGCAAAGAAGGTTGTCCCGCGGGAACCGCCAGCGCAGCATCAAGGCTATACGTTCCCTCTGCTGCCCGGAGGTCCCCCGGGAAACACCCGTATAGACGGCGGGCCGCGTTCGTGCTAGACTTGCCCCATGGACGCGACGGAGAGGAGGCGGCTGGTCATAGGGACGCTGCGCCTGCTGGAAGAGAAGGGGCGTATCTCACTGGAAAAGAATTTCATGCAGCACGGGCGCTGCTCGGTCTACAGGCACAGCGTCGCCGTCGCGAGGACGAGCCTTGCCATGGCGGAAAGGCTCGGCATCCGCGTCGACGCGGAAAGCCTGGTGAGGGGCGCGCTGCTCCACGACTACTTCCTCTACGACTGGCACACGGGCTACCCCGGCCCGCCCTGCACCCACGGCTTCACGCACCCCTTCATCGCGCTCAGAAAGGCCTGCGAGGACTTCGCGCTGACGCGGAGGGAGAGGGACATAATCGCCCGCCACATGTTCCCCCTCGTCCCCATACCCCCCGCGACCCGGGAAGGCTGGCTGGTATGCCTCGCCGACAAGCTCTGCGCCCTCCGCGAGACCTTTTCCGGGAGGGGCGGGGGAAACGGAAGGGCGTATCGTCGATGCCCGATTTGATGTCCGTCATATCAGCTCCTACGATTCCCTCAAGATTCCGCCGGCCCGAGCAAGGGCGGCCCCCCTCGGTTCAGTCAGGAGACCTCCGTCCCGGACGCGGCTTCCTCCGGCCCGAGCAGGGGCCGGGCGATTTTCCTGTTGAAGAGGTCGATCAGAGGCCCCATGAAGAAGGCCGTGATTATCGTACCCGCCCCCGCTATCGTCGGGATTTTCCCCGGCGCGTTCCCCGCCAGCACGAAGAGGGCGCAGCCGGCGGCGACGCACACGAGGTCGGTGATGATCCTGATGTACTTGAACTTGCCCCACCGCCACTTCCCGGACATGACGATCGCGACCGCATCGTAGGTGGACACGCCGAGGCTCGCGGTCATGTAGAGGGATGAGCCGAAGCATATCACGACGATCCCGATGACCAGGCAGGCAATGCGGACGGGAAGCGGGGGGTCGGGGAGCAGGCCCTGCAGGACCGCGTAGCTGAACTGCGTGATGTAGCCCAGAAGGAAAAGGTTGATGAATGTCGCGATCCCGATGTTGCGCCGGTCCGCGACAATGCTGAACACGAGAAGCACCGCGTTGACGATGACGTAGAGCGTCCCGAACTCAATCGGTATAAGCGCGTCCAGCCCGCTCATCAGCGACTGGAAGGGGTCCACCCCCAGGGCCGCCAGCTTGAACACGCCCACGCTGACCGCGCAGATGATCACGCCCGCGAGCGACATGGCTATCCGCCGCTTCCTCGCATTCAGGAATCCGATTATCTTTGACACATCCTCTCCTTGCGGCCGGGTGAACCGGGACAACGGGAAACGAACTCCGGCCGCACGCCCATTATGCGCACAAAGAAAGGGCCTTGTAAATGGAAGGAAGGATGGATAACAGGATTTTACCCGCCGGCAAGCAGGGCGGCGACCTTGTCCAGGATCAGCAGGTCCGCCGGGAGCCATCTGACCGACCGCAGGCTTTCCGCCGGCAGCCAGGCCGCGCTCTCGTGCTCAAGCAGCTCCGGCTCCCCGCCCGCGAGGGAGCAGGCATAGCAGCGCATGGAAAGATGGAAGGCCGGGTAGTCGTACTCCACCGTGCCCAGATACTCCCCTACCCGTATCTTACAGGAAAGCTCCTCCCGTATCTCGCGCTCAAGGGCGGCCCCGGGCGATTCTCCCGGCTCCACCTTGCCGCCGGGGAACTCCCACCAGCCCTTCCAGTCCCCGTAGCCCCTCTGGGTCGAGAGCACCTGCCGGCTCCCGTCCGCCCC
>JAFSSU010000350.1 GCA_017450845.1 Treponema sp. | reverse complement strand
GACCTATATTCCCGCCCCGGGCGGGCAGGCGGCTTCCTCTGATTCTGCCGTCCCCGCGTTCCTGCGCGTGTTCCCCTTCGACAGCAGGACGATTATCTTCCCCGAGGGCGAGGAGAAGCTTCAGATAGAGCCTGAGTGCGCGGTCGTCTTTGACGTGGGATGGAAGGACGGCCTCGTCGCCTCCCTCTCACCGGTCTGCTTCGGGGCCTCCAACGACTGCTCCATACGCAAGGCCGGCGCGAGAAAGATAAGCGAGAAGAAGAACTGGGGGCCTTGCAGCAAGGGCTTTTCGGCACATACGATACCGCTCTCCTCCTTCTGCAAGGGCTGCGCCCTGGACGGCTACAGGATAGCGAGCTTCCTCCTGCGGGAAGGAAAGGCCCTGCCCTACGGGGAGGACAGCCCGGTGGCGGGCTACAGCTACATCTGGGAGAAGCTTGCCGGCTGGATCGCGGACCGGCTGAACAATCAGAAGGACGAGGGGCCTGCCGAGGACGTGCACGCCTACCTGACTGCGGCAGGACGGCCAGGCCGCATCCTCGTCTCCATCGGGGCGACCCGCTACACCGACTGGGGCGAGCGCAACTTCCTGCACGACGGGGACGAGGCCGTCGTGGTCCTGTACCCTGGGGCATCCTACGGCCCCGGCGACATACTGCGCATGGTGGAATCGGGCGGTCCTGACAACGCCGGCATCTCCGTCCTGCGCCAGACCGTCAGGGCCTAGCCCAGCTGCACCCCGCTCTGCCTGATGAGCTTGCTGGTCTCGTCGCAGTTCTTGATGAAGGGCTTGTGGTGTTCGCGGATGAACTCGATCCAGCCGTCGCGGGCCGCGTATTCCAGGGCGCGGGCCGCGTCCGAAAGCCTGACCGCCCCGATTGTCAGCGTGGAGCGTTTCATGGCGTGTGCCATCAGCGAGTATCCCACCCAGTCTTCCTTCAGGAACAGGGCGTCCAGTTTGCAGGTGTCCTCTGACTCCGAGAATTCCCGCAGGATCCTGGTATAGAAGTCCTTGTTGCCCAGGCAGTACTTCATGCCCAGCCGGGTATCTATTTCCACTTTGCTGGCGATCGGGAAACGGGGCGCGACGTGCTGCTTCGGCTTCTGCACGATCAGGCGGGGGGGCAGGTTCCTGACGAGCAGCTTGTCCATGTCCCTGGGCATGATGGGCTTGGCAAGGAAGTCCTGGAAGTCCAGCTCCCTGTACTCTGCCGCCGCCCCGCTCAGCGCGTTTGCCGTCAGGGCGATTATGACGGCCTCCTTACCCCGGGGCATGTCCCTGATTTTCCGCAGCGTCTCCACGCCGTCCATGACGGGCATCATGTGGTCCATGAAGATGATGTCGAACTCGTTCTCCCGGAACGAGTCTACCGCCTCCTGACCGCTCGCTGCCTTGAATACGTTCATCTTGTAGGGGGAGAGGATTCCTTCCGCCACGTCCAGGTTTATCTCGTTGTCGTCCACGACGAGCACCCGCGCCTCAGGGGCGGTGAAGCTCGCCCTGAACACTTCCTGACGGGCCACGGCCTGCTTCTCGCTGATGGAGCCGATGGGCGACCAGTCCTCCACCTCGCTCAGGATGTCGAAGGAGAAGCTGGTTCCCTCCCCGTAGACGCTCGAGACCGAGATGTTGCCGCCCATCATCTGCACCAGCCGCTGGCTTATGGCGAGCCCCAGCCCCGTGCCCTCGACCGCGCGGTTGCGCCTGGTGTCCACCTGGGTGAAGCTGGAGAAAATCTTTCCGAGGTCCTCCTCTTTTATGCCTATGCCGGTGTCGCTGACCTTGATGAAGAGCCGCGCGTGACGCTCGTCCTCCTTCTCGGCCCTCATGCTCAGGGTAATCCGGCCCTCCTTCGTGAATTTGACGGAGTTCCCCATGATGTTTATGAGGACCTGCTTGATGCGCACCTCGTCCCCGTAGAGGCTGTCGGGTATGCCCCCGTCCACGTCCAGGTCCAGCACCACGTCCTTGTCCTTCAGGCGGATCCGGATCATCGTCGCGACCACGTTCACGAGGGACGACAGCTTGTAGGAGTCCCCGATGAGCTCCAGCTTGCCGGACTCTATCTTGGAGAAGTCCAGGATGTCGTTGATGATGGAGAGCAGGGTGTTGGAGGCTGACTTTATCATCGTGGCCTGCTTGACGGCCTTCTCGTCCTGGCTGTCCCGCAGGATGAACTCCGCCATGCCGCTTATCGCGTTCATCGGGGTGCGTATCTCGTGGCTCATGTTGGCGAGGAAGTTCCCCTTCGCCTTGTCCGCGTCCTCCGCCCTCTCCTTGGCCTTGATGAACTCCGTCATGTCGATGAAGAGGATGTGCAGGCCGCACACCGTATCGTCGCGCATCATCCGCCGTATGGAGATCTGCAGGTCCTGGTTTTCCCCCGCGATTGTCGTCCTGAGCAGGAAGGGGTCCATGCTCTCGCCGCCGAGGACCAGGGAGCAGCGGGCCAGCAGGTCCTGACGGTCGTCATCCGGCATCACGTTCATCAGGGCCTCCCTGAGGGGGACCCCGCGGCGGATTTTGTCCCGGTCATATTCCGGGGCATAGCGGAAGAAGAGGTCGCTGACCATGACGGTGAAGATGTTCTCGTCCGTGATGATGAGCAGGTTGGCCGCCGTCTTGAGAAGCTGGCTGTTGTAGAAGAGCTGCCGGTCGTTGTCCCTCTGTATGTATGCCTGCGTCCTCGCCGCCTGGTCGTTGGCGAGTTTCAGGAACTCGATGTCCTTCTTGAGCTTCCTGATTTCGCGGGTAAGCTTCTTGTTCTCGAGGGCGAGCTGCCGCAGTTCCTCCTGGCCGTCATCTTCCATCCGCGCCTGCCTTAGAATGCCAGAACCGAGAAGGTGAAGTTGTGGAACATGTTGTATTCCTCTCCGGTCACGTTGCCCCTCGCCGGGCAGTACTCGCCGTTGGAGTACATCCCCATCAGGGATATGGACGGGGGAATGAAGCCCTTGAAGCTGTCCGTCTCCGCCGAGACGTTGCCGCCGAGCGCGAGGAATCGGGCGCAGCAGGTGGTGCAGAGCATCGTCTTGTATTCCTGCCCCGTCTCCTTCATCTTTGACAGGATTTCGTCCATTGCCTTGCCGACGGTCTTCTGCACGTCCTCCCTCCGGACGATTCCTATGTTGAGGACCGCGCCCTCCGGGACCGCGCCCAGGAAGGAGCCGCTCCCGTCCTCCATGTTCAGCACGGAAAGGGACCTGGCCGCCTCCACCTTGTCTCCGTTGGGCTTGCTGATGCTCACGATGAAGGGGGTGAGCAGGTAGTCCACGAACACGTCGGGCTTGTCCGTCGCCATGTTCTCCCGGCGCAGGGTACCGACGAAGCTGTCCTGCCCCAGGCGGAAGACCCGGTTGCCGTCCGACTTGGTCACCTCGTAGGCGTAGGAGCCTTTCTTTTCTATGGAGTTGATGCTGACGAAGCGGGGGTGGATGTTCCCGGCGACCAGGGCCATCACCTGGCCTGAGCCCGTGACCCGGTCCCCGCAGAAGACCTTTATGTTCTTGGAGTTGAAGTTGTCCGCCGCCGAGCCCCCGTAGACCGGGACGTTCTCGCCCTGCGCGCTTATGGCGTTCACCAGGTCGTCGCCGCCGACGTTGTGCTCGCTCGTCACCATGCCGCCGTAGGTTATGACGAGCTTCTCCTTGCCGTCCAGGGCGGACTTGAGCCTGCCGTATACGGACGCTATCTCGGACTTGTAGTTGTCCTTCGTCAGCTCCCCCGTCATGCCGACGGAGAACTCGCAGTCATCGGCGGTCAGGAGCATGACCGAGATGCCCACGTCGCAGTAGCCCCTGTCCCCGTGGAACATCGCCATCGCCGTGCAGCCCATGATCGGGAACTTCCACTTCCCCGACAGGATGGCATACAGGCCCTCGTAGTCGGTCTCCTCCTCCACGAAGATGATGGCCATCGAATTCTTCTTGAAACTGAATGATTCCGCCTGGGCGAACAGCTCGTCCGCAGCCTCGCTCAGCTCATCAATCTCCTCGGTATACAGGGTAATCGAATCCAAGGGAACTCCTCCTTTCCTGATTTTACAGTACAAGGGTGAGGTTTGCAAATTATTTCTTGTTATGGGGGCCCCCGGCCTCCTCCGTTTAATTCTAAAGAAAGCCTGTGCTTTGAACGATAAATTACCTAAAGCTGGAATTTTTCGCTAGCATCCTGTATAATGGACGAGAACTTATGGTTAGTTTGAAACGTGTGTTCGTTGTATCTTTTGGCCTGCTCCTCTCCTGCGGCTTCCTCTTCTCCTCGGAGAAGGTCGTCCGGCTTGGCGGAAAGGACGGCTGGTCCCTGATAGACGACAATCAGAATTTCCGCGTGGCATCCCGCAAGGGCCGCTACGGCTACGACTGCATGACCCTGGACACGAACAGCCGCCGTGTGTATCCCGGCACCGACCTCCTGATAGACTTCGAGGGCGATGAGCCTGAGGACATGACCGGCAACTACCGGGTCGTCTCAAACTCCATTATGCCGGTCGGCGGCGCGAAGATGGGCAAGGGCGCGGGGCTCAGCCGGGGGACCGGCGGCCTCAGGCTTTCCGGGGGCAGGGGCTCCCTCTTCGGAAGCTCGGGCTTCACGACCTCCTTCCTGGTGGAATTCTGGCTTAACCCTGCCGTCGCCGAGAACGGCGAGAAAGTCTTCTCCTGGCGTTCGTCCAAGAACATCGGCAACAGCCCCATCTACCAGATGATGAGCGCCTCCTTCTATAAAAACCATCTGGAGTGGACCTTCACCAACGTCTTCGAGGGCTACGAAAAGGACGACGGCGAGCTGAGCATCTCCTCGTACAGCGTCCTCATCCCCGATGAGTGGACCCACCACGCCATAAGCTACGACGTGGAGACCGGCCTGCTCGAATACCGCATAAACGGCCGCATAGAGGCCATGCGCTACATAACGTCCAACGGAAAGGAGCTGGGCGGCGACGTGTACCGCTGCAACCTGGGCGTCGTCGCGGACATAGACATCTGCCCCCAGTATACCGGCCTGATCGATGACTTCCATATACAGCGTTCCAGCGAGAGCGAGAGCGCGACGGCGATGCGCTACGACACGTTCGCCAGGGACGGAGGCCGCTTCGTCACCAAGCCGATAAAGCGGTCGCCCAACGCGGAGCTGCTGAAGGTGGACGCGGCCCTGGACACCCCCGCCCAGACCGACGTGATGATGTACGTCAGGAGCGGGGACAACCAGTTCGAGTGGACCGAGGATTACCCCGAGTGGATTCCGGTCACGAACCATTCCTCCATAAAGAACGTCAAGGGCCTCTACTTCCAGCTGGCCGTGGACCTTTACCCGGACGGGGGAGGGGAGGTCTCGCCGTCGGTGATGAACCTCGCCCTCAGCTTCAGGGAGGTGGATGCCCCCCTCCCGCCCTTCCGCGTGACCGCCGTCGCCTCGGACAGCGCCGTGACTCTCAGCTGGACCTATTCCGTGGACAAGGATACGGGCGGTTACTACGTCTACTACGGGGAGCGGCCGGGCGAGTACCTGGGCAAGGCCGCCGTGGAGGGAGCTTCCCCGGTCAACGTCGGGAACAGGAATTCAATCACCTTCAACGGGCTGAAGAACGGGAAGATTTACTACTTTGCGATCGCCGCCTATTCGAAGGAGAACGAAAAGATAATGGGCGTACTCTCCAAAGAGGTGTATGCGCGCCCTTTGAACAAGTCTTCTGAATAGCAGGGAGAGAAAAGATGTCGGATGCAATTTCCAAATTGACCTTGGGCAGGGCGAAGTCCGCTGTCCTGGCCCGTGACTTCACGCTTGCGGAGAACCTTTTCAAGACCCTCCTGGAAAAGGAGCCGGAGAACATAGAGCTGCTGGGGGAGCTCGGCGGCCTGTACCAGAAGACCGGGCGGGACGAGGATGCCCTGTCCATCTACCAGCAGATCCTGGCCATAGACGACAAGAACCTGATGGCGATGAACAGCCTCGGTTCGATATACCGCAAGCTCAAGCGTTACCGCGACTCCGTGTCCATCCTGGAGCAGGGCATCATCGTCGATGAGCACAACATCCAGCTTTTCTACAACCTGGGGTTCACCTACAAGGAGATGGAGAAGTATGCGGGCGCAATCCACTGCTTCGAGATGGTCATCACCCAAAACAAGGACGACGTGCTCGCCTACAACCACCTCGGCTCCATCTACAGCCTGCAGGGGGACTACTCCAAGGCGATCGAGACCCTGAACAGGGGCGTCAAGATAGACCCCAACCATCCCGTCCTGCACCTGAACCTGGCGCACTGCTACGAGAAGGTCGGCAACATAGATGCGGCCTCGCTCGAGTATGAGGCGGCCCTCCGCTCCAAGCCGGGCTGGTTCGAGGCGATCGACGGCTACGCGGACCTCCTGCTTTCCAAGGACAATGCCGTCCACGCGCAGGATCTGGTCGGCCAGGCCCTGAGCCTGCACCCCGAGAGCGCGGGCATGCACACCAAGATGGGCCACGTCTACACCCAGCTGGACTCCCTGTCCGAGGCCGAGTCACAGTACAACGAGGCCCTGAGCCTGGAGCCGGAAAACACGGAGGCCCTCGCCGGGCTTGCGGACGCGTATGAGTCCGACGGCAAGGTCCTTGAGGCCCTTAAGACGATGGAGACCTACGAGAAGCTTTCCCCGGGCGACATGGACATGCTCAGGCAGTACACGCATATCCTGCTGACGGGCAACAAGCTCGCGGCCGCCTACGAGAAGATACACAAGGTCTTCGAGAATAACCCGGAGGATGTCAAGGCCCTGAACCTGATGGGCCAGTACTACATCTGCAGCGGCGACGACGACAGGGCGGAGGAGTGCTTCCAGCAGATCCGCTCCATAGACCCCTCCTACGTCTCCTACTACAAGGACGGCGCGATGCGCTACGACCAGATGGGGAACCATGCCAAGGCGGAGAAGGGGCTCAAGAAGTATCTGGACGTGCGCCCCTACGACAGCCGGGCCCTCTCCATGCTCGCGTCCAACTACGAGAGCCAGGAGCGTTACGAGGACGCGCAGAAGATATACAGCGGCCTTGTGGAGAAGCACAGCGGCAACCCCTCTTACAAGCAGAAGCTCGACAAGCTGAGCAAGAAGATTCCGGTGTCCGCGCCGCAGGAGATTGCCTTCGTGCCCGAGGAGGAGGGGGCGGAGTCAGCCGCTATCTCGTCCGACGGAATGGACCGGCCGCTCGACGAGGAGCAGCTGGAGGTCGCCGGAAGCGAGGAGGCTGCCGGTGGCGAGGAGCCTGCCGGAGAGGAGAAACACGACCTGGGCTACAACCTGGAGGTCCTCACCGAGAACGACGAGAATGCCACGCCCTTCGAGAGGCAGCTTGACGATGAGATAGAGGCGAGCCGCAGCGACGACAACAGCCTGGACGCGCTCATATCCGAGGAGGACAAGCTGGAGCAGGCGGTGGAGGATGCCGAGGATGACTTCTTCAAGGACAACCCCTTCGGCAATGCCCCGGCCCCGCAGCGCGATCTGCCGGAGGAAAACGACAGGATGTTCCAGTCCGAGGAGCTGGACGACGGTGAGGACAAAGAAGAGGAGGCTGTCAGCCTGGACGAGGACATTCCTTCGGAGGATGACGACGAGGACGAGGATGCCGGCTTCCAGCTGGCGGAGCCCGAGCCTGAGGCTGCTGAGGATATCCTTCCCGAGCGGGAGCCCCAGCCCGAGCCTGAGGAAGAGGCCGCAGAAGAGCCCGAGGAGATAGAGCCGGAAGCCGCAGAAGAGCCCGGGACCCTTGAGGAGCTGTCCGAAGAGGCTGAAGGGGAAGAAACCCTTGACGAGCCCGAGGAGCTTCCTGAGGCGGAGGAGCTTTCCGGGGAGGAAGAGGACGAGCTGCTGCCCCTTGAGGAGCCGGAAGAGATAGCGGACGAGGACGAGGAGATCGAGACCCTCGATGAGATAGCCGAGGCGGAGGACCTTGCGGAGGCAGAGGCTGAGGTCCTGCCCGGTGACGATGAGCTTGCCGAGGTCGAGGCAGAGGCCGAGCCTGATGAGCTTGAGCCTGAGGCCGGGGATGAGGAGCTTGTCCCCGAGGAGGAGGAAGCCCTTCCCGAGCCTGAGGAGCTTGAGCTTGAGCCCGAGGACATGGACGCTGACTCCCAGGAGGAGCCGAGGGATTTGCCTCCTTCCGACGGTGACATAGAGGAGCCCGATGTCGTCGAGGACGTGACCGAATTCGACTCCTTCCTGCATGACGACAAGAAGGACGAGCTTGCGATGGAGCTGTCCGAGATAGAGGATGCCATCACTGACCGGAGCGCGGCGGAGAAATACAAGAAGACCGCCGATATGTTCAGGCAGCTCAGGGAGCTGGCGGAGTACCTGCCCGAGGACAAGAAGGCCGAATTCCTGCGCGGCGAGGACAGGCTCAGGCTGGAATGGGTCATCTCCCGCCTGGAAGGGAAGCCCGGCCTCATGGCGGTGTCCGAGGCATGGCGGAAGGACTTCGAACTGGAAAGCCCCTTCTCGGAGCCGGAGGCCGCCAAGGAGAACCACGGCATGGAGCTGGTGCGTTACGTGCTTGACCACATGAAGGGCATCATCGGCTCCCTGGACGACCTGTACCTGGCCGGATGCCTTGGCAGCAAGGTCGAGAGCCTGATCGCCAAACTGGACTCCTAGGCTTCCAGAACAAGCCCGTCATAGGCGGGCGCGACGGAACCGCCCTCCCCGACGATTCGGAGCAGGGCGGGGTAGTTCCTGAGGCTGGCCGCAATGAACGCCTCCACCTGCTCGTGCGAGAGGTCGTGCGTCAGGTGGATGAACCAGGTGTGCCGGGCTTGCAGCCGGTCTGCCAATGCCAGCGCGTCGTTGAAGCAGAAGTGCGTCGAGTGGGGCTTTATCCGTATGGCATCCACCACGAGGTGCTCCAGCGTCCCCCCATTGCATGCATTTTCCATTATCAGTTTCACGGACTCATCAGGAATCGAGCTCAGGTCGGTCAGGTAGGCGATGCTGTGCCTCCTGCCGTCGCGCGCTCTTGTCTCGGTAAGGAGGTAGCCCGAGTCGTCCAGCCTTCCGTGCAGGAGGGGAACCGGCAGGATCTCAAGCCCCTGTATGACGAGGGGGCTTCCGGGGCGGAAAACGGAGTTGTCCTCCAGGTCGAGCTTGGGTTTGCCCCCTCCGAGCTGCACGTCCTTGAACACATAATCGAACCTGTAGCGCACGTCCCTGAGGCAGGCCGGGTTGGCGTAAATAGGGATTCCCTTGCCCTCCGTCTCCAGGCTCCTGGGGTTCGCGGGGTTCGCGTCGGATGACTTGGTGTGGCTGAAGATGCGGATGTCGTCCAGCCCGTGCAGGTGGTCGGCGTGGCTGTGGGTCAGCAGCACCGCGTCCAGCCCCGTTATGCCGTGGCGGATTGCCTGCAGGCGGAATTCCGGCCCCGTGTCTATGACGATCCGGGCCGGGCTGGCGATGTAGGCGGAACAGCGGAAACGGGTGTCGCGGGGGTCAGGCGACCTGCACACGGAGCAGGCGCAGCCTATAACGGGGACCCCGTGGCTCGTCCCCGTCCCCATCAGAATCATCTTCATGGGCCAATCATAGCACATTTTCCGCCTTTCGTCTCGTTGAACAAATTGGCAAAAAGTGTTAAAGTGTCAGCATGATTAGCTATGTGGCGTTGTGCGCCGTCGGCGCGGAGAGGATTCTGGGAAACGAGCTCAAGCTCCTGGGCTACAAGCTCGCGGGGACGAACACCCCCGGCAGGGTCGCCTTCACGGGTGACGAGGACGCGGTTTACCGGGCCAACTTCTGCCTGCGGACGAGCGACCGGGTCTACATCCAGCTGGCAAGCTACGACGCGCCGGACTTCGACGCCCTGTTCGACGGCTGCTATGCCGCCCCCTGGCAGGACTACCTCAGGCTGAACTGCCGCGTCCACGTGGACAAGGTGCGGACCTATAGGTCCTCGCTTGAGAGCGAGCACGCCATCCAGGGGATGATCCAGAAAGCCATCTACCAGAAACTCGGCGACAAGTACAACGTCTCGTCCATGCCGGAGAGCGGGGCCCAGTGCGATGTCCGCGTCTACATAGAGAACGACACGGCCCGCATCCTCCTGGACACGAGCGGAGAGCCGCTCCACAAGAGGGGCTACCGGACTGCGGGGGTCCTCGCCCCCATCAGGGAGACGACGGCTGCGGTCCTTTTGCAGGAGATGTTCTGGAAGCGCAAGCTGCCCCTTCACGACCCCTTCTGCGGGAGCGGGACGATTCCCGTCGAGGCGTTCCTGTTCGCCCACGACATTGCCCCCGGGCTCGGCAGGGAGTTCGCCTATGAGGGGCTCAAGATATATGATGAGAAGCGGGCGCTTGAGATAAAGAAGGAGCTCGCGGGCAAAATCCGCACGGACGTGCTCTGCCGCATATCGGGCAGCGACATCGACCCGGACGCGGTCAGGAAAGCGGAGCGGAACGCCGAGCATGCCGCCGTCATGGCCGGCCGTGCCCTGCAGATGATCGGCAGCGATGCCAAGCTGGAGCGGCCGGTCTTTGCGGTCAGCGACGTGGCGGACGCGAGGGCTTCCTCCGGCGATGCGGGAATCATCCTCTGCAATCCCCCCTACGGCGAGCGGATGGGGGACGAGCAGGAGGCCTCCGCCCTGTACGGCAGGATGTCGGCCCTCTTCGACAACTTCCCCGGCTGGGGAATCGGAATCATAACGAGCAAGAAGGGCTTCCAGAAGGACATAGGCCACTACGCGGACAAGCTCAAGTCAATCAAGGCCGGCAACCTGGACACGACCCTCTATATCTATTCCAAATAAGATGGCGGTCCTGATAGAGCACGAGAAGCGCAAGGAAGAAATCCTCGAGAAAGCCTTCGACCTCTTCGTGGAGGAAGGCTACGAGGACGTGACATTCCAGAAGATTGCCGACCGCTGCGGCATCACGCGGACGACGCTCTACATATACTTCAAGAACAAGAGGGAGATTTTCCGCTGGAGCATCAAGCAGTTCCTGTCCAGCATAGAGGCGCGCATCGTCAGCATAGCCGGTGACGAGGGCATCAGCGCGGCGGAGAGTTTGGAGAAGACGCTCGGCATCATCCTGGACGAATGTGAGAAGAACGCCCGCCTGTTCAAGGTTCTTTTGCCCTACCTGCTCCAGATGCAGAAGAGCGGGGGCGACGTGAAGAAGGTCGTGGAGCGCAGGATCGTCAAGCTCCAGCACTTCATCAACGTCATATTGATACGCGGGCGCGGCAGAGGGGAGTTCAACGGGGCCCTCACCATAAAGGACATGTACGCCATGATCCTTTCGGTCGTTGAGAGCGCGGTTTTCCGTCTCGCGGTGATCGGTGAGACGGAGCTGGCCTTTTCTCGCGGGACCATGAAATCCGTGCTGGGCATGATACGGGAGGTGAAGTGATGAATACGGTTCGGACGGTTTTGCTTTCGGGAGTCTTCTGCTTCCTGCCCCTTGTGGTGTTCGTCTCCTGCGTGGCCATCCTGAGCAAGGAGTACAAGCTGTGGAAGGTCCTGCTCGCATGCCTGCTCGGGATGCTGACGGTGCTTCCCGTCGCGCTGCTCCAGTCCGCCATAAACGGGATGCGGCTCCTGAACCTGAGCGGTCTCAAGGGCCTGCTGATCAGCGCGATTGTCCTGAACGGCCTGGTCGAGGAGTGCGTGAAGGCCCTCCTCCTTTTCTGCATGCCCGCCTCCGCCGCGACAGAGACGAAGGCCAAGCGGTCCTTCTTCCTTTGTGCCCTGACAGCCGGGCTTGCCTTGGGCTGCCTGGAGTCCTTCATCTACCTCATCGGAGGGACACAGAAGATAGGTCTCCGCATGGTGACGGCGGTCGTCATCCACACCTTCTGCGCGGGGCTTGGCGGCCTGTCCGTGTTCAGCGTCAAGACCCGCGAGCCCCGCTTCCTGCCCCTCATCCTCGCGGTCCTGACCCACGGCATCTACAACTACTTCGCCGGGTTCGGCGAGGGGACCCCCTATTTCTACATCTCCTTTGTCGCCATCCTCTTTGCCGCCCTGGAGTGCCGGGTCAGGTATACGCGCCAATAGTCCCCGCGTGCCCGGCGGGAGTTTTTGACACCTCCAAAAACGTCCGTAACACACACACGGCAAGCAGGTGCGTAGCCGTGTGCCCTTGCGGAGAATTTTACACAGTGTAATATGCCCGTAACACCCAGTGTGATATGCCCGTAACACACCCCCTGAAACGCCCGTAACACACACACGGCAAGCAGGGGCGTAGCCGTGTGCCCGGGCGGAGAATTTTACACAGTGTGATATGCCCGTAAATCTGGCGGATTTATGACATCCCGACCCCCCGGATTGACCCGCCGTGAATTCTAAAAAAAGTATCATTTCCTATTGATTAAGTATGCAATATGTGCTAGAGTCTTGTTACCTAGTGATTGTGTAGGTTATTCTGGCTGTGAGGTGTTATGTCATACAAAATTGCCCTTGCGTCCTCCGATGGTGTGAACGTCGATGAGCACTTCGGGGCGGCAAGTTCTTTCCTTATCTATGAGGTCTCCGATGAGGGGGAGTTCTCCCTGCTTGGGAGGCGTGACTACGATGGCGCTGACGTGGCCCCTGCCGGCACCGGCAGCGCGGGCTGTAATCCTGCTCCGGGCGGCTGCGCCTCCGGCTCCTGCGGCGGGCAGGGGAACGGGTGCGGTCAGGGAGGGGCCGTGTCCGCCAAGGTCCTGCTCGTCTCGGACTGCCGTTCTGTAGTCGCCGCCAGGATAGGCTTCAACGTGACCAAGCAGCTTGAGAGAAAGGCGATATCGGGCTTCGACGTGGAGTGCACGGTGCAGGAAGCCCTGGAGAAGATAACTAAGTATTTTCACAGCGTTGACAAGCACGTCTCGCTGGCACGGAGGTAAGCATGGCGACACAGTATTCCGGCGTGAGGGAGTCGGTTCCCGGCCGCGTGAACGATTTGGGAGGCTCCAGCGTCTCCGCCGAGGAGAACTTCAGGAAGGGCTGCCTCAAGCGGGCCGACCGCAGTTTCGCACAGGGGCTCCAGTGCCAGCAGATAAACAGCATGGCCGCGATGATGAGCCTTGAGGACTCCGTGTTCATCTCCCACTCCCC
Organism: Treponema sp.; assembly: GCA_017450845.1. Taxonomy (GTDB): domain Bacteria; phylum Spirochaetota; class Spirochaetia; order Treponematales; family Treponemataceae; genus Treponema_D. The sequence continues at coordinate 1,777 of JAFSSU010000350.1, read as the reverse complement.
GCAGGGCTGCGTGGGCTGCACCATCATGGCCGTTGATATGTACCGCGTCGGTCAGGCGCACCGGGGCATAAAGAACATAAAGAACCCCCGGATCATCGTGACGAACCTGGACCAGAAGAGCGTCGTGTTCGGCGGCGAGCAGAAGCTTCGCGAGTCCGTCAGGAAAGCCGTTGAGCGTTACGAGCCCAAACTGATATTCATCTATGCCTCGTGCGCGTCGGGAATCATCGGGGATGACATAGACGCGCTCGCGGCATGCTTCGCCGCCGAGTACCCCGGGACGACGTTCGTCCCCATACACTGCGAGGGTTTCAAGAGCAAGATATGCGCGAGCGGCTTTGACGCGGCCTTCCTTTCCATCAACAAGTACATCCTCAGGAAGGAGAAGAAGGAGACCATACCCAACCTGGTGAACCTTTTCGCGCCGACGACCGTGAGCTTCGCCGACCAGAAGGAGATGGAGCGGATGCTCGGCCTGATCGGGGCTGAGGTCAACTACATCCCCTTCTACAGCTCGCTTGAGAAGATAAGGCGCATACCCCAGGCCGTAGCCTCCACGTCGATATGCAAGGTCTTCGCGGACGAGTTCATGAAGACCCTGGAGGAGGACTACGGCATTCCCTACTCGCATACGGTCATGCCTATCGGAATCCGCAATACCGACAAGTGGTACCGCGGCATAGCCAAGGTCCTCGGCAAGGAGGCGGAGGTCGAGGAGATCATCGCCCGGGAGCACCGGCGGATAGAGCCGCTCGTCGCCAAGATCCGCGCCCGGCTTGAGGGCAAGAGGGTCTTCATCTGCGGGGGGACCGGACGGAGCTTCGCCGCCGCCGCCCTGATAGACGACTTCGGGATGAAGCTCGTCGGCCTTGAAACCCCGACTTACGATGCGGACGCGCAGGTGGACGTGGAGTACCTGAACGGAATCCACAAGGACTTCGTGATTGACATAGCGAACATGCAGCCGTTCGAGCAGGTGAACCTGGTCAAAAAGCTCAAGCCGGACGCATTCATCGGCGTGCCCGACTGGGCGGCCAAGCTCGGCATACCGACGACGCACGTGCTGGACGGCAAGAGGCCGACGATGGGTTATGACGGGCTCCTGTACCTGGGCAACAAGATTGCCGACCAGCTGGGCAACCCGGGCTTCAACAAGAAGCTTGCCTGCCATGTCAGGCTGCCCTACAAGGACAGCTGGTACGGGCAGGACGCGTTCAAGTACATCACAGGCGTATAAGGAGTAAGGACAGTGAGCTTCGTGACTGAGAATCCGCGCGGCGGATGCGTGCTTTCGGGAATAAATTCGGTGCTGGGAGCCATAGACCGGGTCTGCCCCATATTCCACTCCGGGCCGGGCTGCTGCATGCAGGCGACCGCGGCCGAGCAGGGGCAGAGCGGGCACAAGCACTCCTGCTTCGTCAGCGGCGTGTCGCTTCCTTCCAGCAACATGCTCGAGAAGGAGGTCGTCTTCGGCGGCGTGAACAAGCTGCGCACGACGATCCGGGGCGCGACGGAGATAATCGACGCGGACGCGTTCTTCGTGCTGACGGGATGCACTGCCGGGATTATCGGCGACGACATAACGAGCGTGACCGATGAGTTCGCGGCGGAAGGATACAAGGTGTATCCCATAGATACCCCCGGATTCGCGGGCGACAGCAACCTGGGCTACGAGACCGTGTGGAACAGCTTCATCGACAAGGTGATAAAGGCCCCGGAGAAGAAGAGGGGCAAGCTTGTCAACATCTTCGGCATCGTGCCCTACCATGACCCTTTC
>JAFSSU010000349.1 GCA_017450845.1 Treponema sp. | reverse complement strand
CCGCCCGTTGGGCGCAGCCCGGGGGCACACAGGGCTTTGTGTGACAGCCGGCGGACAGGCGGGCCGGAATGTCCTTGACAGCCCCTTTCCCTTTGGTATAGCATCGGGACAGATATGTTGCAGCTTTCTACAGAGACAGTGGCTCCCGGCTCGTATATATTCGTCGAGGACAAGGAGCCCAAGGATTATTTCTATATCATCCGCGAGGGAAGCGTCCAGGGCATCCGCCGCTACAGCAAGCAGTCCCGGACCTATGACGCAGGCAGCGTCATAGGAGTTGTCCCCTGCATGACCGGCCGCTCCCAGACTGAGAGCGTCATCGCGAAGAGCCAGGTCACGCTCGTCAAGGTCCTCCGCTCCCAGTACGAGGAGTTCATAAAGGGAAACCCGACTATCGCGATGAAGATAGTCCAGATGCTCTCCCGCGACCTGCGCAGCTTCAACGAGGCTTATGACAAGAAGACCGGGGGCCTGAGCCGCATGAAGGACCGCACCGTCAAGCTGTACGAGACCGCCCGCTACTACGAGGAGAAGGAGATGACCGACGTGGCGGCCTTCGCATACTACCAGTACATGAAGGAGGCCCCCGACGGCATGTATGCCGGGGAATGCAGGAGAGCCTACGAGAAAATCCAGTCCAAGTCCCATGCTGTCTACCTGGAGCCGGCGGAGGAGACCAACCGCTTCTACCCCAAGGGGACGATGGTCTTCGCCGAGGGGCAGACGGGCAGCGAGATGTTCATCATCGGCAGCGGCGCGGTGTGCATCTCCAAGGTCTCCGGCGGCGAGGAGCAGGCGATCGTCTACTTCAAGAAGGGGGACCAGCTCGGCGAGATGGCCCTGCTGGAGAACGAGTTCCGCTCGGCCAACGCAATCACGACCGAGGACAGCAACCTCATCGTGCTGAACCGCAAGAACTTCGACCTCATGGTGACGACCCAGCCCCAGTACATACTCAAGCTCACCGCCACCCTCGCCAACCGCTACTGGTACTCCTACCGCAGGTACGGGAACGCCTGCCTGAGCGACAGCCGGGAACGCCTGGTCGATATGCTCGCGATCCAGGTGGAGATGAAGAAAGAGGGCAACCTCCGCCCCACGAACTACGAGACGGGGCTCAAGGTGCAGGACATGATGGTGCTGTGCAACCTGGAGGGGGCCGGCCCGGACGAGGTCCTGTACCTCCTCCAGGGGACTCAGGACGTCGCCGTGAACGGAGGGAAGGTCGTCATCAAGAACGTGGAAAGCCTCCTCAAGCAGGCCGAATTCTACCGCAAGAAGAGGGACAAGCAGACCGTCTAGGTCCGTCCGGCGTGCCCTTCTGCTTTCGGGATACAATATGGGGGAGATTCGGCAGATGGTGATGATTGTCACGGGCGCGTCCCATACCGGCAAGACGCTGCTTGCGCAGCGGATGCTCGAAAAATACAGGATACCCTATCTTTCCATCGACCATCTGAAGATGGGCCTGATCAGAAGCGGGAACACATCCCTTACCCCGGAAGACGATGATGAAATGACGGCTTACATCTGGCCCATTGTCCGGGAAATGATAAAGACCGCCATAGAGAACAAGCAGAGCCTCATTGTCGAAGGCTGTTATATCCCCTTCGGCTGGCGGAAGGATTTTGCAGAGGAATATCTGCGTGAAATCAGTTTTATCTGCCTTGCGATGACGGACAGATACATTGATGAACATTTTGAAGAGATAAAAGCCCACGCCTCGGACATAGAGTCCAGAATGGATGACAGCGGTTGCAGCATCGGCTGGATAAAGGCAGAAAACAGAAATTATAGAGAAGGATTTGAAGCGGCCGGCGAGCCGGTCAATCTGATAGACACAAGCTACGGACAGGCAATGGATGAAGCGCTGAAAGTACCGTGCGCCCGATTGCGGAACCGTCATCCCGGTTGACAAGGCAAGACCTCGCGGGGCTGGATCCCACAAAGCCCCAACTTCTGGCCATTATTTGAATTTGTTGGCTACAACGCTCATTGATTCGACAACAAAACGCTTAAGCTTCACGCGACAAAACGCTTGAGCTTCATGCGACAAAACGATTGAGCCTCGCGCGACAAAACGCTGGCCGACGGGCAAAGCTGATGCCTGGATTTGGACCTGACAAAAGTCCGCAAACGGGGAAATGCGGCCCGGTCAGGATTCCCCTATAATGCAATTACAACAAGAGGAGGAAAAGCCAGGTATGGAATGGATTTCGGCACTGCAAAGGGCCATCGATTACATGGAAGCGCATCTCATGGAAGGGATCAACTATGAGGACGTGGCGGGGAGCGTTTGCAGCTCAAGCTACGAGTTTCACAGGGCGTTCAGCTTCCTGACCGGGATGACAGCGAATGCCTACATCCGCAACCGCAGGCTGTCGCTGGCAGCCCGCGAGATCCTTGAGAGCGATGCCAGGATCACCGACGTTGCCTTCAAGTACGGGTATGAGACCCCGGAGAGTTTCACCAAGGCATTCACCCGCTTTCATGGTGTCGCGCCCAGGCTTGCGCGTGAGGAATCCTCCAGGCTCGTGCTTTTCAATCCTCTTGTCATCAAACTGACCGTTGAAGGGGGAAAGTCTATGGATTACCGGATCGTACAGACAGAGGCAAAGCGGTTCCTCGCGCTGGCGAGAAGCTTCAGGAACGAAATCATCAATGATGATGACAATCACGAGATCCCGGATTTCTGGGGAGAGGTGCAGGCGAACAAGATGCTCTCGCCGGTGTGGATGCTCCGCAAGGACGGAATGCGGGACTTGTACGGGCTCTGCACGCCGACGACGGAAGGCTCGCCTACGTTCGATTACGGGATCGGCATTCCGGTCGACAAGGACACCGCGGAATTTAATCTTTCCGAACTGGAAAAAGCGGGCTTCAGGCTGTGGGACGTGAAGCCCGGCACCTATGTCGTGTTTGACTGCATGGGCAAGGACGGCGACTGCATCCGCGATACCTGGGAGCAGTTCTACAAGGAGTTCCTGCCGCAGATGGGCTACGAGGCCGCCGAGGAAAGCGACTACGAGCTGTACTTCGACGGCGAGGGCGAGACCGCCCGCAGCCGCCCGGGGCTTTTCTGCGAGCTGTGGATCCCGGTCAAGAAGAAGGCCTAGGGGTATCCTGAATAGCTGACATTTTTATGGGGGGG
>JAFSSU010000348.1 GCA_017450845.1 Treponema sp. | reverse complement strand
GGCGACGATGTTGGCGGCGAGCATCAGGTTCTCCATGTCGTCGCCGGTCAGCTCGACGAGCAGCTCGTCGTCCCCGACCTGCACCTGGCCCAGCGTGTCGCTGTTGATGATCGGCGCCATGGAAAGCACCTCTCCCCGGTCGTCGGTCAGGAGGGGATATTTGTCGCAGTCCTTGAGGATCCAGCCGAAGTCCTTGCCCTTGGGGTGGGTCCCGACGATCTGGCGGAGGGTCCGCTTCTCGGTGTCCTGCAGGGCGATGAAGCTTGCCTTGTCCGGGTCGGCGGCGGTCTGGTGGACGGGCCACTTGATTTCGGAATTGCGGTAGACGCCCATGGAAACGGACTTGCGCTTGCGGCCGAAGTTCCAGCAGAGCTTCTCCTGGGTCTGGATGATGTCGAGCAGCTCAGGCTCGCTTATCGCCTTGCCCGTGAGGACGAAGGCGACCAGGTAGGGGCGGATGCCCTTGAGCGCGGGATCGACCGTGATCAGGCGGCCGCCCGAGTCCCGGGTCTTGTCCTTCGTCGAAAGGAAGGAGGAATAGTCGCGGCGGGCAGCCCCCTCGTGCTCGCGGAGGCAGCGGGCCAGCCCGCCCGTGGACCAGAGGTCGGGGCGGTTGGTGTCGTTCAGCTCTATCTTGATGACCCGCTTGTCCTCGGCCTCGTTCATGTCGGGCTTCTCGTCCAGCTCGGCCTTGGCGAAGGTCAGCTTTTTCTCGAAGGTGTCCCAGTCGTATTTTTTTCCCAGCAAATGGAAGAAGAGTTTCTCGTTTACTTCAATCTTTGGCATGCTATCCCCTTGTGGCGGCCCCGGCTGTCCCCGCCGGGCTTTCCGTACTGCGTGTAGAAATGTGGAACTATTGTAACGAAAAACCGGGGAAGTGTCTATTGAGGGGGAGAGGGGCTGCCTCAGGACGGGGCGTTCTCCACCAGGGCGGGCTTCCGCTCCAGCAGGGCCTTGTAGAGGCCGGTCTCGCCCTTCAGGAATTCCAGCAGGGGCCTGGACTCGGCGGCGGGGACGGCATCGTCGAATTCGACGTGGGCATAGATGGGCTGCAGGATGATCCTGATGAAGTCCTCCGCCCGGCGGGTCAGCTCCTCGCTGTCGTCGCTGTCCTTGCCCTTCAGGAAGGAGTCCTTGAAGGCCGCCCGGTAGCCGCTCTTCATGGCGATAAGCTTCTGCCTGGCGTAATCGCTGTCGTCCACGCTTATGCTCCTGACGTTGCCGCCCTTGTCCAGCCTGACGTGTCGCAGCTCGTTGAAGAAGTCCTTGTAGTCGAACCTCGGCATGCTGATGTACTCGCCGGTCAGCCCGGAGACGACGACGGTGTTGTTGCTGACCTTCGCTATCTTTATCTTCTGCAGGTCGATCCCCCGCTGGTAGCTCACCGTGCAGTCCATGACGGAGACGACCTCGTCGTAGCTCCTTCCCTGCCGGCCCAGCACGCGGCCCAGCGCGGAGTCGCCCTCCTGCTCGTTGAACCTCTCCGTCTTCTTTATCGTCGCCTCCTGCTGGTAGTCGCGGAAGCAGACCTTGAACACGTCCCGGTAGGTCTCCATGTTGAAGGTCAGGTTCTCCAGCAGGGTTATCCGCCGCTGGAAGTCGATCTCCTTCTCCTCGTGGGCCTCATTGTCCCTGCGCTGGCGGTCAAGCTCCTCCTCCAGCGCCCTGAGCTCCTCCCGCATCCCGCGCTCGTCGTAGCGGACGAGCTTCCTGAGAAGGGGCCGGGCGGCGAGGGCGAGGGTGAACGAGAAGGCCCCGGAAGCCGCCGAGGAAATCAGGACCGCCATCCGGGGGCTTGCCCGGGCGATCCCCAGAGAGAGCCAGACGGAGACGATGATGCAGCAGGCCAGGACCGCGCAGAAGCCTATGCGGGCGACGAGGGCGAGGGTCTTCCGCACCGGGGCGGAAATCCGCCGCGCCAGCCTGGAGAAAGGTGACTTGCGTTTCACGGGGACATTCTATAATTTCTGCCCGATGTTGGCTAGTGCCCGCCGGAAGTGGCAAAGATCCGCCATCCGTGATATAATGGGGGAAACTCTTTACAGGATGGTTTTTCCATGCGCCTGACACCCAAGACCGGTCTCCTCCTTTCCCTGCTGACGCTCCTCCCACCGCTCCTGCTGCCGCCCCAGCCCGCGTCGGCCCTGCCCGGCCCGGAGGGCAGGCTGGACCAGGCCTTCCTGGACGACTTCGTCAGAAAGAACTGGGACACCTCCGACGGGCTTCCCGGCATGACGATAACATCCCTAATACAGGACAAGAAGGGCTACGTCTGGATAGGGACCTACGACGGGCTCGTCAGGTTCGACGGCGTGGAGTTCACGACCTACAGCCGCTCGACGGACGAGGGCTACGACTTCGCCTCCGCCCGCTCGATCATCCAGGACTCGCGGGGAGACCTCTGGGTCGGCCACAACGACGAGGGCCTGACCCGCATCGCCGCAAGCGGGGAAATCTCCAAGCTGACGATGGACGACGGGCTCCCCAACAACAAGGTGAACGCGCTCTGCGAGGACAGGGAGGGGAACATCTGGGTGGGGACGGCCTCGGGGCTCTGCATCCTGGGCCCGGACGGCAGCCTCCGCGAGCCGGAGGGGCTTTCCGCCCTGGGCATGAGCAGCATCCTGGTGCAGCACCTCTTCTGCGACAGCAGGGGACGGGTCTGGGTCACGACGGGGAGCGCGGGGGACTGCTTCGTCTGTGAGGACGGAAAACTTGACCGCTTCGGGGGCATAAGGAGCATCCCGGACTTCGCCATCGCGGTCGTCACCGAGGACGCGGAGGGGGCCCTGTGGTTCGGCGGCGAGCCCGGCTTCGCGGTCAGGGTCAGGGACGGGAACGAGACGGTCTATGAGATGAGGCCGGACGGCAAGCCTGCCCTGAACGTGAACTCGATGGCGCACGACTCGGCAGGCAACGTCTGGATAGGAAGCGACGCGGGGATCATGGTGCTGCACGGCGGCAGCCATTCCTACTACACCTCCCAGAACGGGCTCCCCGACAACGGGGTCGTGTTCGTCATGGAGGACCGCGAGGGGAACATCTGGGTCGCCCTGAACCGGGGCGGCCTGCAGAAGCTCAGCCGGGGAAAATTCCGCCCGGTCAGGCTGCCCGTCAGCGCGAACAGCATCTGCGAGGACAAAAGGCGCGGCGTGACATGGATCGCCTGCGACGACGGCCTCCGCTGCTACAAGGACGGGCAGTTCGTCGAGAACAAGGTCACGGAATACTGCAGGGGCTTCCGCGTCCGCCACGCCGGGCTGACCCGGGACGGGGAGCTTCTGATCTCGTCCTATTCGGCGGTCCCGCTGACCAGGGTGCTGCCCGACGGGAGCATCAGGGGCTGGATGACGGAGGACGGAATCGCCACAAACAAGGGGCGGGTCGCGATAAAGACGGGGGACGGCGACTACTACGAGGGAACCCCGCAGGGGCTTTCCGTAATCCACCACGGGGACGGGCATATAAGCACGCTCACCCGGGACGACGGCTTCAGCAACCACTACATCATGTGGCTCCATGAGGACGGCAGGGGCAGGGTCTGGGCCGGGACGAACGGCGGCGGCGTGTTCGTGCTGGAGGACGAAAAAATCACCAGGCACTACACGAGCGAGGACGGCCTTGCCGGCAACGTCATATTCAAGATACTGGAGCATGACGGGGGCATCTGGATAGCGACCGGCACGGGGCTCTCCCGCTACATGGAGGAGGACGGGAAATTCGTCAACTTCAGCTCCCGCAACGGCCTGGGGACAGACAGCGTGTTCCAGATGATATGCGACGACCAGGGCCTGGTCTGGATGACCTGCAACAAGGGCGTGTTCTCGGTGCCCTACGCGGAGATGCAGGAGGTCGTCGCGGGGACGCGGAGCAAGGTCACGGCCCGCTACTACGGGGCCTCGGACGGCCTCGTGACGAGCGGGGTCACGTCCACGTCGCTCTCCGAGAAGGACTCGGAGGGCAGGATCTGGTTCACGCTGACCGACGGCTTCGCCATATACGACCCGTCCAAGGGGGGAGCGGACAAATTCGCCCCGGGGATTGAAATACAGGACTACACGGTCGACAACGTGACGAGCGAGTGGCGCGGGGAGAGGATAATCCTCCCGCCGTCGGCGAAGAGGCTCAGCATCAAGTACACGGGGATGAGCTTCGTCTCCTCGGACAGCATGACCTTCCGCTACAGGCTCGCGGGCTTCGACAATGGCTACTCCGACTGGACCCCGGCACGGAGCGTGTCCTACACGAACCTCAGGCCGGGGACCTACCAGTTCACGGTGCTGTCGCAGAACAGCGACGGCGTGCAGGGGGAGCCGTCCGCCCCGCTCACGGTCGTCAAGATGCCCTACCTCTGGCAGCGGCCCTGGTTCTGGCCTCTGATTGTCCTGATTGCGTTGGCGATGGTCGCCTGGAAGATATACTCGATGCGCCGCTACCAGAAGGACCTTGAGGGGAAGGTCGCCGAGCGGACGCGGGAGCTCAGGGCCGCGAACGAGAAGGCCGAGGGCCTCCTCCTCAACATACTCCCCGCCGATGTCGCGGCCGAGCTGACCGAGCACCCGGACCGCACGATAGCGAGGAAGTACACCAACGCGACGGTGCTGTTCACCGACATCGTGGGATTCACCAATATGAGCGGGGTGATGAGCGCGGAGGACGTGGTCACCATGCTCAACCGGCTCACGTCGATGTTCGACGAGCGGGCAAGGCGGGAAGGGATCGAGAAGATAAAGACGATAGGCGACGCGTACATGGCGGCCTCCGGGCTCTCGGGGAACGGCGGCAAGGAGGACGCGGAGAAGATGATACGCTTCGCCCGGGGCCTGCTTGAGGACGTGCGGAGATTCAACGATGCGTGGGGCGGCGACCTGGAGATACGGATCGGCGTGAACACGGGGGACCTGGTCGCGGGGGTCATTGGCAAGAGCAAGTTCATCTACGACCTCTGGGGCGACACCGTGAACGTCGCGAGCCGCATGGAGAGCACCGGCCTGCCAATGAAGATCCACGTGAGCGAGGCGACCTGGGAGCAGACCAGGGACGCGTTCGCCTACGGGGAGGGCGTGGAGGTCTCCGTCAAGGGCAAGGGCGAGATGCGGACGTATTTCCTGTAGGGGATGTCATCCCCGCCCGGCCTCCCGCTGGAAATTCCCGCCGGGATGCGGTATGATGGAACCATGCCGAAAAATACCGAACACAGGTACACGAAGGCCCGGGTGGAGGAACTGCTTGAGGCATGCCTCGGAAAGAGACTGGGAGAGATAGACAGGAACAATGTATTTGCCCGTGCCAAGGAGAACCCAAAAATCACGGGAATCGCAGGCGATGTCATCGAGCAGTCCGTCTTCGGCTACGATGCCAACAGCGACTCATCCCCCGACCTGGACATAGACGGGATTCCCACGGAGCTCAAGACGACGGGGATACGGAAGTCAAAGAAGGCCCCGGGGGAATATGAGGCGAAGGAGCCCATGTCCATAACGGCGGTGTCGCCGGGGACGATAATCGGGGAGGAATTCTCAGGCTCACGCTTCTGGCACAAGCTCGCCCACCTGCTCTTGGTCTACTACCTGTATGACTCGGACAAGACCGTCCTGGCCGCCGGCTACGCGGCTTTTCCCGTGAAGGGCTACCAGTTCCTTGAATTCTCAGACGACGACAGGAAAATCCTGGAGCAGGACTGGCTCATCGTCAGGGACTTCATACGCTCGCTGGACGGGAACGAGGATTTGTACCCCGATATCTCCCACCTCCGCGACAAGCTCCTTTTCATAGACACCGCGCCCAAATGGCCAAACCCGCCCCGTTTCCGGCTCAAGAGGTCGGTCGTCTCGGGCATCGTCCGCGAGCATTTCGGAGGCTTGCTGGAGCAGCTCCCCAAGGCTTACGGCAGCTACGCGGAGATAGACGGTAAGTGCCATGAGATTGCCGCCCGGTACAGGGGCAAGACAATTGCCAGGCTCATGGAAGAGCTGGGCATCAGCGGGAAACCCGACAAGGGGATAGGCGAGCGGCTGGTCGTCAGGATGTTCGGGGGCGGGGCGAAGAAGATGCAGGACATCGCCCTGTTCAGCAAGATAGGCCTGCTCGGGAAGACCGTCGTCCTCACGGAGAGGGGAGGGCGGACCGAGGACATGAAGCTGCTCCGCATAAATTTCGACGAGATTTCCAATGTCGGCGAGGAGTTCCCGGATTCCTCCTTTTACGATTACTTCGCCGGGAGGCAGCTCCTGTGCGTCGTCTTTCAGGAGCATGGCTCCTCAGACTTCGGGTCGAACATATTCCTCGGCTTCAAGAGGCTCGTTTTCTCCGACGGTTTCATCAGCCTGAACGTGAGGCCGGTATGGGAGCGGATACGGGAGCTCGTGATTTACAAGGACCTGAGGGACGTTCCGGTCCTCGACAAGCAAGGGAAAGCGCTGCTGAACAAGACCGGCATCCCGCGGACAGCCCCGAACTTCCCCAAGTCCTCCGAGGGACTCCTGTTCGTCCGGGGGGACAGCTCCGACTCGACGAAGAAACCGGAGACAGTGAACGGGATACCCATGTACCGCCAGTACCTGTGGATAAAGGGCAGCCATATCTGCCGCGAGCTGGACAAGAAGGACTTCATCTGATTTGCGGGCGCAGGACTTGATCAAGCAGGCTGAATTCGGTATATTCTAAATCATGTGTATGGAAAGGACGGTCTGCGAGCTGTTCGCCGGGGTCGGCGGTTTCCGCTGCGGGCTCAACTCTATAAAATCCAAGGATTTCAAGCTTTCCTCAGAGACATGGAGGACGGTCTGGTTCAACCAGTGGGAGCCAGGCAAAAAGAAACAGTGGGCGCATGACTGCTACGTCAAGCATTTCGGTACGGCGCTTGACCTGAACGGCGACGACACGACCAACATGGACATAGCCTCCGTGGACAAGGCCGCCATCCCCGACCATAACCTGCTTGTCGGGGGATTCCCCTGCCAGGATTACTCGGTCGCGAGGAGCCTGAACGGGGAAAAGGGCATAGAGGGCAAGAAGGGCGTGCTCTGGTGGTCCATCTGGGACATACTGAAAGCCAAGAGTCCCCCCTTCGTCCTGCTGGAGAACGTTGACAGGCTGCTGCTCTCGCCGTCCAAGCAGAGGGGGCGGGATTTCGGCATAATCCTCGCATGCCTTGCCGCCGAGGGCTACGCAGCCGAGTGGCGGGTGGTGAACGCTGCCGAATACGGCGAGGTCCAGAGGCGCAGGCGGACGTTCATATTCGCATACAAGAAAGAAACTCATTTCGCGCAGTCGCTCGGGCTCAGGAAGGATGTCCTGTCGGTCTCGGGAATCTTGGGGAAGAAGGGCTTCTTCGCGAAGGTTTTCCCCGTCAATGATATTGCCCCCGCTCAGGTACTCCCGGCGGAGCTCCCGGGCGACATCGCGGATGTCTCCGACTCGTTCAGCTTTGAATTCGCGAACTCGGGAATCATGTTCGACGGCTCCGTCTACACTGTGCGCACCCAGCCCGAAGGAAGCCCCTCGGAGACGCTCGGAGACATAATCGAGAAAGACGAGGTGGACAAAAAATATTTCATCCCCGGCAAGAGGCTGTATTTCACCGACCCGGCGAGCGACCACAGCGACGAGACGGAGGAGGAGCTCCCGGCGGAGAGCCGCCGCACCTGGCAGTACATCAAGGGGGCCAAGCGCAAATACCGGACTGCGGCGAACGGGCACAGGTACGTCTACTCGGAAGGTGCGGTCCCGATGATCGACGAGTGGGACAAGCCCGCAAGGACGATGCTGACGAGCGAGGGCAGCTTCAACCGCAGCACCCACATCGTCCGCGACTATGCGAGCCACAAAATACGAATCCTCACCCCACGGGAGGCTGAGCGAATCCAGGGCTTCCCGGACGACTGGACGGACACGGGGATGCCCGAGAAGTTCAGGTACTTCTGCATGGGAAACGCCCTCGTGGTCCCACTGATAGCCCGGATGGGAAGCAGCATAAAGAAGATTTTCAGGGCGGAGCCCCGGGCGAAGCCCAGAGCCTGACGGCAGCCCCGCCACACACCCCGAAGGAGGATAAGCATGGCCTACAAGAACGACATTCAGGCGGACGATTCCGCAGCATCCGCCCCGCCCCGCCTCCCGCCGGAGGAGGCCGCCGAGCTCTTCCGCCGCCTCAAGGAGAAGACGGGCATACCGGAGCCGGAGCTTTCCGCGCCGAACCCATTCTGCTTCCTCGTCTCCGTCGTGCTGAGCGCGCAGGCGACGGACAAGAGCGTGAACCAGGCGACGGCCCCCCTCTACCAGGTCGCGTCCACGCCCCGCCAGATGCTGGAGCTGGGCGAGCGGAAGCTCATACGATACATCCGCCCCATCGGGCTCTACAACGCAAAGGCCAGGCACGTCATCGAGCTGTCCCGCCAGATCGAGGAGGACTTCGGCGGCGAGGTCCCGTCCACCCGGGAGGAGCTGATGAGCCTTTCCGGCGTGGGGCGCAAGACCGCGAACGTCGTGCTGAACGTCATATTCAGGCAGCCGACCATGCCGGTG
>JAFSSU010000347.1 GCA_017450845.1 Treponema sp. | reverse complement strand
GGCCGCCCGCAAGGCCCTCTACACCGGCCACATCGGCGACGGGAAGATCTTCGTCCTCGGCGTGGAGGACGTGGTCAAGGTCCGCACGGGCGAGAGCGGATACGACGCTTTGCAGGACAAGGAGTAACCGGGGATATCCCCAAGGGGCCATCGCCCCTTGGAAGCCTACTTTGAATCGTGCAGGCGCACTATGGCATCCCGCTCGGCGCTGATGACGGCGGGCTCGGCCTCGAGCCGTTTTATGAGCGTCCTGAACTCCGCGTCGCTGTAGTCGCGGGGCAGCTTGACAGCGCACATATTGAGGTTCTGGTAAAGGTAGAGGATTTCCATATCGTATCTGGCGGCGAGGGCCTGCACGTCCTCCTCGCAGAGCCCGTCTTCCAGGCTTATCAGCAGGGTGTTGGGGCTGTACTCGGGCCCGGCGGAGGCGCGGCCAGGGGTCAGGTCCTGCCCGCCCGCGCCGCCCGTCCTGGCCTCCCTGCCGCCGCCGCTCGCGCAGGAGACGGGCAAAATGACGGCGGCGCAGGCAAGTGCGCACAGTACGGAAAATCTGCATATCGTTCTCATACCTGATAAAACAAGCGCGGCAATGGCAGGTAACGGATAGGGCAACCAAGAGCCCTTTTGTATCATTTACATATCCTTTAGAAGAAGTTTTTCCAAGACATTCTCAAGCTTTTTGAAATCGTTGCATCTTTTTTTGAGCATTATGCTACAATGAGGTTTTTGCAGCAAATAATACAATTTGTTCGCTTTTTTTACGATTGCATCTTGGTTTTTTCGACACCATTCAATTTCTTTTATGCATAATTTCTTGTAATTTGCCTGGGCCAGGCTATCATGGGAGGACAGCTTCAAATCAATCTTCGTGATAAATCTGTCGTCCACAGGAATCATATTGTTGAAATTCAACACGCTTATGAGCTTGGACCCGTCAAAAATCCGGGTAAAGTCAACATCATTTTTCTGTGCCTTATGTTTTTCCTTTGCTGAATCCAACGGCACGCAATATTTATGTTCATCACAGACAACGATGATGCCGACAAACGGACGGCTACTCTTATGAATCTGCGGAGAAACGGATTGCACCCGGTCATCAGCTTTATGCAAGTCCCGCACGTATTTCATATCCATAAAATATAGGTTAAGTCGCTCCTGTTTCATAATTCCCCACAAAAAAAGCCGTAGCAGCTAGCTGCACGGCCTTATCGATTCCACTTGACGGCAGGATTCTCCGCTTTTAAGGTTCCCACTCACAGTAGGGGCCACTGCTTTTATAGATTCCACTTAGGGTAGGACTCACCATTGCGGAATATGATACACAAAGCCGAAAAAAAAGTCAAGGAGTATGTCAAGTAAAGATATTTGGGTAAACTCATGCAATGAATTTACGTATTTCGAAGATTTAGAAGATTCTGGTGAAGATATTTTAAAATCATTTGAAACAGCGGAAGACAACGATGAAATGAAAGATTTTGCACTTGAATCACTACTTGAGAGAGCTTTTGATTCAACAGTCTTTGTAGAGAAAAAAGAAACCAAACATTCTCTAAGGAAGAATGGGTCAATAAAGCAAATAGGTAGCTATTATGGTTTCATAGCATCAAACAACGATGCAGGGGATTACTTTTTTTATACAAAAGACATTAATCCCGAATACAGGAAATCTGTCTTAAATGAAGGTATGAAAGTAGATTTCTTGGTTATTAAGGAGCCTAACCTGCTGGGTAAAAATACGAAAGAGAAAAATGGACGAGCAGAGGATATAGTAATTTTAGAAAAAAATATTTCCTCTTGAACACAGCCTCGTTTTCTGCTATAGTATTTTCCTGGTATGAGAACTGAAACCGGCAGACATATCTTGGTCCTCAAGCTTGTGGCGGGGGTTTCGTTTTTGTTTATGAATTTATGAGAGTCCTTTTAAAGGGCTCTTTTTTTTCGTTCAAGCTGACCGCGCTTCCGCGGCGGCAGCTTAACCTTGCTATACAAGGACGCTTCCGCGCCTTGTAAACCAGCTTCGGACGGACGGCCTCACGGCCGCCGTCCAAGCCATTAGGGGAGTTGCATGAAAAGAGAAGACATCAACAAGGTGCTTATCATCGGGTCGGGGCCCATCGTCATCGGGCAGGCATGCGAGTTCGACTATTCGGGGACGCAGGCATGCAAGGCGCTGAGGGAGCAGGGCTACAAGATCGTGCTGGTCAACTCCAACCCCGCGACGATCATGACCGACCCGGTCATGGCGGACGCGACATACATCGAGCCCCTGAACGTGGAGAGGCTTTCCCAGATAATCGAGAAGGAGAGGCCGGACGCGCTGCTCCCCAACCTTGGCGGGCAGACAGGCCTCAACATGGCGATGGAGCTGAACAAGGCCGGGGTGCTTGACAAGTACGGGGTCAAGGTCATCGGCGTGAACCTGGACGCGATCGAGCGCGGCGAGGACCGCGAGGTCTTCAAGGAGACGATGAAGGGCCTGGGCATCGACACGCCCCGGAGCGGCATCTGCCACTCGGTCGAGGGCGCGGAGAAAATCGCCGAGGAGATAGGCTTCCCCCTCGTCGTCCGCCCCGCATACACGATGGGCGGCCAGGGCGGCGGTTTCTGCTACAACGTCGAGGAGCTCCGCACGATCGTCGCCAACGGGCTTGACCTTTCCATGACCCGCCAGTGCCTGATCGAGGAGAGCATCCTGGGCTGGGAGGAGCTTGAGGTGGAGGTCGTCCGCGACGCGAAGAACCAGATGATCGCGATATGCTTCATCGAGAACATCGACGCGGTCGGCGTGCACACAGGCGACTCCTTCTGCTCCGCCCCCTTCCTGACCATAGACAAGGCCCTCGAGGACAAGCTCAGGACGATGGCATTCAAGATCGTCGAGTCCATCGGGGTCATCGGCGGCACGAACGTCCAGTTCGCCCACAATCCCAAGACGGGCCGCGTCGTCATAATCGAAATCAACCCCCGCACCAGCCGGTCCTCCGCGCTCGCGTCCAAGGCGACGGGCTTCCCCATCGCGCTGATCTCCGCCAAGCTCGCCTCCGGCATGACGCTGGACGAGATTCCCTACTGGCGCGACGGCACGCTCGACAAATACACCCCGGGCGGGGCTCCCGACGGCGACTACGTCGTGCTCAAGTTCGCCCGCTGGGCATTCGAGAAATTCCGCGGCGTGGAGGACAGCCTTGGCACGTCGATGAAGGCGGTCGGCGAGGTGATGTCGATCGGCAAGACCTTCAAGGAGACCTTCCAGAAGGCGATACGCGGGCTGGAGAACGGGCGGAGCGGGCTCGGCTTCGCCAAGGACTACAACCGCAGGTCCGCCGACGAGCTCTGCGAGATGCTCAGGACGGCCTCGAGCGAGAGGTATTTCCAGCTCTACGAGGCGATCCGCAAGGGAGTCCCGCTCGACAAGCTCTATGAGATAACCTACGTCAAGCCCTACTTCCTCGGGCAGATGAAGGAGCTCGTGGACCTGGAGGAGGAGATGCTCAGGAACCCGGGCCGCGTTCCCGCCGACGAGCTGCTCATCAGGGCGAAGAAGGACGGCTTCTCCGACAAGTACCTGTCCAAAATCCTCAAGGTCAGCGAGAAGGCGATCCGCGACAGGCGGCGCGAGCTCGGCGTGAGGGAGGCCTGGCTCGCGGTCCCGGTCAGCGGGGTCAAGGACGCGAACTACTACTATTCGACATACAATGCGGAGGACAAGTCCGTCGCGACGGACAACAAGAAGAAGGTGATGATCCTGGGCGGCGGCCCCAACAGGATAGGCCAGGGAATAGAGTTCGACTACTGCTGCTGCCATGCCGCCATGCAGCTGAAGGAGCTGGGCTACGAGACGATCATCGTCAACTGCAACCCGGAGACCGTGTCCACCGACTACGACACCTCCGACAAGCTCTACTTCGAGCCGGTCACGACCGAGGACGTGCTGCAGATTTACGAGAAGGAGAAGCCCTTCGGCGTCATCGTGCAGTTCGGCGGCCAGACCCCGCTCAACATCGCGCGGGAGCTGCAGGAGAACGGCGTGAACATCCTCGGCACCAGCATCGACTCGATTGACATAGCCGAGGACCGCGACCTCTTCCGCCACATGATGGACAAGCTCGGGATTCCCATGCCGGAGAGCGGCATGGCGATTGACTTCAACGAGGCCAAGGCATGCGCGGACAGGATAGGCTACCCGATCATGATCCGCCCCTCCTTCGTCCTGGGAGGCCGCGGCATGGAGGTCATCTACGACGAGGCGACGCTCAGGGAGTACGTGGAGAAGGCCGTCGGCGTAACGCCCGACCGCCCCCTCCTGATCGACCGCTTCCTGAAGAACGCGCTCGAGTGCGAGGCCGACGCTCTCGCGGACAGCACGCACGTCTACATCCCCGCGGTCATGGAGCACGTGGAGCTCGCGGGAATACATTCCGGGGACTCCGCCTGCGTCATACCGCCCGTCAGCATCCCCCAGGACAACCTGGACACGATAAAGGAATACACGAGGAAGATAGCGGAGAACCTGCACGTATGCGGGCTGATGAACATGCAGTACGCGATAGAGGACGGCAAGGTCTACGTCATAGAGGCCAACCCCCGCGCGAGCCGCACCGTCCCGCTCGTGTCCAAGGTCTGCGACACCCAGATGGCCCGGCTCGCGACCCGCATGATGCTCGGCGAGTCGCTTGAGTCGCTCGGGCTCAAGGACAAGAAGATTCCCTACTACGGCGCGAAGGAGGCCGTCCTTCCCTGGGCCCGCTTCCCGGGAGTCGATCCCATCCTGGGCCCGGAGATGCGCTCGACCGGCGAGGTGCTGGGCCTTGCCGAGACATTCCCGCTCGCCTTCTACAAGTCCCAGGAGGCCGCGGGGTCGGAGCTGCCCCACGCGCCCGCCGCATGGGAGAACAAGAAGGTGCTCATCTCCCTGTCCAACAAGGACAGCCAGAAGGAGCAGGTGCTGTTCATCGGAAGGACCCTCCTGGACCTGGGCTTCACGCTGATCGGGACCAAGGGGACGGCGGACTTCTACAACGACAACGGAATAAAGTGCGCCGTGGTCAACAAGATAGGCGCGGGCCGCCCGGACGTGGTGGACCTGATAATGAACAAGGAGGTCTGCCTCGTCATCAACACGCCCAAGGCCAAGCGCAACTACGCCGAGGACCGCAAGACGATCCGCAAGGCATGCCTGAAGTACAAGGTCAGCTACATCACGACGCTCGCCGGCGCGCTCGCCGCGGTCAAGGGCATCCAGTCCGTCAAGAACGGCAACGGCGGCGAGGGCGGGGTCCGCTCGCTGCAAGAGTATCACAGCCTGATAAAATAGACGCGAGCTTTGGCAACGCCAAAGCTCGGTAGTGAGGAAGCGCGGCGACCGAACGGAGCGGCCCTTCCTGTATGAGGGGTCCTAGTCCTTGCTGTTGAACACGATGGCGGCTATGACCCCCGGCAGCCAGCCTATGCAGGTCAGTATAAAGGTCAGCACTACCGCGCCGCAGCCCCGGTCCAGGACCGCCAGCGGCGGGAAAATCACGCAGAGAATCGCTCGTCCGCATCCCATTTGTCAGCCTCCTGAGGGATGAGTCCCCGTCCGGCCAGTATATCAGATTGCGAAGGCTTCTGGAAGGGTCCCCTTGTCCCCTGCCGCCCTTTCCGCTATAATACGGCCCATGCCCGTCATACCATTCCTGACCATATTCATCGCCGCATCCGCCCTGAGCTTCCTGCTGGAGGAGGGCCTGGAATTCATCGATTACAAGTCAAGGAAGAAAAACGGAGGCAAGGTCCCCAAGGAGCTGTTCGGCTACGCGGACTCCCGCCTGCTCAGGAAGACCTGCGAGTACGAGGACGCGAAGTACCGGCTCTTCATCCCGGAGCACGCCGCCTCCTTCGTCCTGTCGCTCGTCCTCGTCCTGTCGGGCTACTACCCCGCCGTCTACAGGAGGCTCGTGCCGGTGACGGGGAACGGCACGCTGACCGCAATCCTCTTCTTCCTCCTGGCCTCCCTCCCCGAGGCGGTCCTGTCCGTGCCCTTCGGCTTCAAGAGGGAGTTCGACATAGAGAAACGCTACGGCTTCTCCAACATGACGTTCGGCATGTGGCTGCTGGACGGGCTCAAGGGCCTGCTGGTCGGCCTGCTTGTCTCCTGCCCCCTGATCGCGCTCGCGAACGTCCTCCTCCTCTACCTGCCCGGAATCTGGTGGATCCTGCTCTCCGCCGCCTACATCGCCCTGTCGCTGGCCATCACCTTCCTCTACCCCATCGTGATAGCCCCCCTGTTCAACAAGTTCACGCCGCTGGAGTCCGCCGAGCTCAAGATGCGGCTGGAGGCCCTGCTCGGGAAGACGGGCTTCCAGTCACAGGGCATCTTCGTCATGGACGCGTCCAAACGCAGCCGCCACAGCAACGCATACTTCACCGGATTCGGCAAGAGCAAGCGGGTGGTCCTCTACGACACCCTGCTCGACCAGCTGTCGGTGGACGAGACCGAGTCCGTCCTTGCCCACGAGCTGGGCCACTACAAGCTCTCCCACATCATCCGCCGCCTCTCCGCGACGATCCCCCTGATCGTGCTCTCCCTGCTCGCGGTCAGCGTCCTGGTGAGGATGCCGTCCCTGTATTCGTCATTCGGATTCGAGGCGGAGACATCCGTCGTGCTGGACGGAGCAAGCAGGACCGAGACGGTCCTTCCCTACATCCATTTCATAGGCCTCTTCCTCTGCGGCCTGGTCGCGGGCCCCTTCTCGCCCCTGCTCTCGCTCGTGTCCAACTTCTTCAGCCGCCGGGACGAGTTCCAGGCCGACGCATTCTCCGCCGAGACATGCGGGAGGAGCCGGAGCCTGGTCACCGCGCTGATAAAGCTGCACAAGGAGAACCTGAGCGAGCTGACCCCGCCGAAGATTTACTGCGTTTTCAACTACAGCCACCCGCCCCTCTTGGAGCGGATCCGCGCGCTGGGAAAGGACCGGGACGGGGCGGACAAGGCCTGAGCCTACAGGAACCTCCTGAGCATCTCCATGACCTTGGGGATGTCGTAGGGCTTGGCGAGGTGCTCGTTCATGCCGGCCTCGAACGCCTTGGCCCTGTCCTCGCCGAACGCGTTGGCGGTCAGCGCGATTATGGGGATGCCCGCCTTGGAGGGGTCGCCCATCGAGCGTATCCTGCGGGTGGCCTCGTAGCCGTCCATGTTCGGCATCTGTATGTCCATCAGCACGAGGTCGTAGTATCCCGCGGGCCGGGACTCCATCATGTCCAGCGCGATCGCGCCGTCGCCCGCTATCTCCACCTCAAGGCCGACGCCCGTCAGTATGGCCTCCGCTATCATCTGGTTGGTCTCCGTGTCCTCGACGAGCAGGATTCTCTTGCCCTCGAAGCGGATTCCCCCCTTCCCGGCGGATTCCTCCCCGGCCTTGTCCGGCAGGGCGGCGGGGCTCCGGCTTATCCGCAGGGGGACCACGACGGTGAACTCCGAGCCCACCCCCTGCGTGCTCTGGACGGATATGGAGCCGCCCATCATGTCCACGATTTTCTTGGTTATCGCCATGCCCAGGCCGGTGCCCTGTATCCTGTTGACGGTGGTCGTGCTCTCGCGGGTGAAGGCCTCGAAGACGACCTTCTGGAATTCCTCGCTCATCCCTATGCCGTTGTCCGTTATGCGGAACTGGAAGTCCGCGACGGAATTGACGGGGCTCCCGAGCTCCCTGACGCAGACCTCTATCCGGCCGCCCTCGGGGGTGTATTTCATCGCGTTGCTGATGATGTTCAGCAGCACCTGGTTGAGCCTGAGCTTGTCGCCGATTACGTCCTCATGGGCGATCGACTGCATGACGCTGAGCTCCTGCTTCCTGGCGCTTATGTCCGCGTTGACGATCGTCTTTATGTCCTCTATGAGCGTCCCCAGGTTCAGCTCGCCCTCGTTGAGGCTGACGTTCCCGCTCTCTATCCGGCTCATGTCCAGCACGTCGTTCAGCAGGGAGAGCAGGTGCTGGCTGGAGACCGAGATCCGGTCCAGGTACTCGCCGACGAGCTTCCTGTCGTCCAGGTGCGACGAGGCGAGCGCGGTGAAGCCGACTATGGCGTTCATCGGGGTGCGGATGTCGTGCGACATGCTGTTGAGGAAGGTCGTCTTGGACACGTTGGCCTTCTCCGCGGCGGCGAGCGCCTTCTTGGAGAGCAGGGCCTCGCGGACGAGCAGGTAGATTATGACGGCGGACACGAGGGTCAGCAGGGCGACGAAGATGCCCATGTGGTCGCGCGTGAAGTCCTCCGCCGAGTAGACGTAGAGCCTCTCCCCGTACTGGTAGGCTAGGTTGCGGGCATAGTCCATCCCGACGATGCCAAGGCCGCGGTTGAGCAGGCGCAGGAGCCCCTCGTTCCCGAAGCGGACGCCGAAGCACCTGTCGTCGCCCGCAGGCCCCTGCCGGATCGACAGGCTCCTGTACTTCCGGTTCTTGAGGATGTCGGTCCTGAACGCGTTCATGGAGGTGCAGCTGACGTCGCCCGTGACGACGGCGGTGAGGCAGTCGTCCATGGAGGAATAGAAGCTTATCTGCGCGTCCGGGAATTCCCTGAGGACGTAGTAATACTGCATCTTGTTGTTCTTGTTGACGGCGAAATGCGAGAACACGTCCCTCCTGCCGTCCGCAGGCGCGCCGGCCTTGTACACGATCTGGCTCGTCGCGGACAAGACGGGACTGCTCTGGTGCAGGCCGTTCTCCTCGGTGAAGTAAAGCCCCCCTCCGACCGGGAAGCCCGTGTCTATGCTGCCGTCGGCCAGGGCCCTGCCCATCTGCTCGCTGCTGCCGTAGCCGGTGTATTCCACCCTGATGCCGCTGATTTCCAGGGCGACGAGCATCTCCTCCATGATGTCCTTCACGAGCCCGTCCACGGACCCGTCCGGGGCAGTGGCGGAGAAGGGCAGGTAGTCCTCCAGGTAGCCGACCCTGATGACGTCGTGCTCCCCGAGCCATTGCTTCTCCGCGTGCGAGAAAGAGCGGCTCGAGACGCTGACCGGGTAGAACTTGCCCCTGAGCGAGTTGATGAAGTTGGGGTCGTCGCTGAACAGCTGGGTCTGCGCCTCGTTGAGCTGCCTCAGCAGGTCAGCGCCCCCCGCCCTGACGCAGAGGTAGTAGTCAGTCACGCCGAACTGGCAGAGGACCTCCGTATGGCTCCGGCCGTAGGCACCGTCGCCCTCCGCGGCCAGCATGTCCACCTCCTTCGCGTCGAACGCGGCGAAAAGGTCGTCGTACGCGTCGAAGGGGACTATCCGGGCCTCTATGCCATGATTGGAGAGGAAGTCCCTGAGTCTGGCGATCATCGCGCTGTTCAGCACGCCGATGCTCCTGCCCGTCATGCTGGAATAGCTGGCGGTGATGCCCTCGTCGTCCTCGTGCTTGAGAAGGCTGAGCGTCTCGTTCCCCATCGGGAACTCGGGGTAGAGCATCTGGGACTCCCGCTCGGGCCGGTGGGCAAGCCCCGCGAGCAGGTCTATCTTCCCCGCGAGGAAGAGCTCGTACAGGTCGCCGAAGCTGCCGTAGACGTACTTGTAGCGCCAGCCCGTGTACTCCGAAAGCTTCCGGTAGTACTCGTAGGCGTAGCCGGACTTGTACGCGCCGGGCCTGGCCCCCTCCTGGAAAATCTCGTTCTCGTAGTAGCCCACGGTGACCCAGCCGTCATGAACCTCCTCCGCAGCGCAGGGAGGCGGGAGCAGGGCACAAATCGCGAGGACGCAGGCAGACAGCAGCAGGACCCGGAAACGAATCATTCTCTCATTATAGCACAGCTGCGGCGGAATGTCACGGAAAGCTTTGC
>JAFSSU010000346.1 GCA_017450845.1 Treponema sp. | reverse complement strand
GGCCGGACATCCTGCTGTTCCTGAACGGGCTCCCGGTCTGCCTCTTTGAGCTGAAGTCCCCGAGCCGGGAGCAGACGGACGCGAGCGAGGCGTACACGCAGATCCGCAACTACATGCAGGAAATCCCCAGCTTGTTCATCTACAACTGCATCTGCGTCATGTCCGACCAGCTGGTGAGCAAGGCGGGGACCATCACGAGCGGCGAGGACCGCTTCATG
The DNA here is from genome assembly GCA_017450845.1 of Treponema sp. Classification (GTDB taxonomy): domain Bacteria; phylum Spirochaetota; class Spirochaetia; order Treponematales; family Treponemataceae; genus Treponema_D. The sequence goes on along the minus strand of JAFSSU010000346.1, from coordinate 4,334 downwards.
GAGTGGAAGACGAAAGACGGGAATATGGAATCCAAGGCCCTCGCGGACTTCACGACTTTCTTTGAGGGCATCTTCCAGAAAGAACGGCTTTTGGACATCATCAGGAACTTCATCTGCTTCAACAATGACGGCGTGAGCAGCCATAAGATTCTTGCGGGCTACCACCAGTATTTTGCCGTCCGCAAGGCCGTCGAGCGCACCAAGCTCGCCGTAAGCGGTGACGGCAAAATCGGCGTATTCTGGCATACGCAGGGCTCGGGCAAGTCCCTTTCCATGGTGTTCTACGCCCACCTCCTGCAGCAGGCGCTTGACGCCCCGACCATCGTCGTCATCACGGACCGCAACGACTTGGACAACCAGCTCTACGGCCAGTTCAGCAACTGCAAGGACTTCCTGCGGCAGGAACCCGTTCAGGCAGAAAGCCGGGTGCACCTCAAGACGCTCCTTGAAGGCCGCAAGGCGAACGGCATCATCTTCACGACCATGCAGAAGTTCGAGGATGAGATGCGTGCAGGCAAAGCAGAGAAGGCGTTGAGCGACAGGCGGAACATCATCGTCATGGCGGACGAGGCGCACCGCGGCCAGTACGGCCTGAGCGAGAAAATCAAAACATCCCGCGACGGGAACGGCAACCTGATTGCCCGCCGCACGGTCGGCACGGCGCGGATTATCCGCGATTCCCTTCCCAACGCAAGCTACATCGGTTTTACCGGGACGCCGATTTCACGCGAGGACCGCAGCACCATCGAGGTCTTCGGCGACTACATCGACGTTTACGATATGACGCAGGCCGTCCTGGACGGCGCGACCCGCCCGGTGTACTACGAGAGCCGGGTCATCAAACTGAAGCTCGACGATGCGGTCCTCGCCCGGATTGATGCCGAATACGACCTGCTCGCGCAGAACGCGGACGAGGAAGTCATCGAAAAGAGCAAGCGCGAGCTTGGCAAGATGGAGGAAATCCTCGGGGCCGAGAAAACAATCAATTCCCTTGTGGACGACATCCTGAAGCACTACGAGGAAGAGAGGCAGTACCTGTACACCGGCAAGGCGATGATCGTCGCGTACAGCCGCGCCATCGCAATGAAGATTTTTAACCGCATCCTTGAGCTGCGGCCCCGGTGGGCGGGCACGGCCACGACGGTTGCAATCAACAACAGGCAGATTGCTGTTCCCGGCGACGATGCCCGCGTTGCCGTCGTCATGACGGAAAGCAACAAGGACCCGGAGGAATGGCGGGCCATCATCGGGAACAAGACCCACAGGCAGGAGCTGGCGGCGCGGTTCAAGGACAACGGCAGCCCGCTCAAAATCGCGATCGTCGTCGACATGTGGCTCACCGGTTTTGACGTGCCGTCCCTCGCGACGATGTACGTGTACAAGCCGATGGAAAGCTATAACCTCATGCAGGCGATTGCCCGCGTGAACCGGGTTTTCAAGGACAAGGAGGGCGGCCTTGTCGTGGATTACGTCGGCATTGCCAGCGCGCTCAAGCAGGCCATGAACGACTACACCGTGCGCGACCGCGAGAACTACGGCGAGATGGATGTCGCAAAACGCGCATATCCCAAGTTCCAGGAGAAGCTCGAAGTCTGCCGGAACCTCTTCTTTGGCTGTGACTATTCGGCTTTTTACGATGGAACTGCCTTGCAGCGCGGCATGACAATCTCCGGGGCAGTAAACTTCATCATGGCCCCCGACAAGGAAGCGCAGAAGCAGGCGTTCATAAAGGAAGCCCTTATGCTCAGGCAGTCGCTCTCGCTCTGCTCGTCGATGGTCAAGGAGCAGATGCGGATGGAAGCGGCATTCTTTGAGTCCGTCCGCGTCCTTGTCATGCGCCTGATGTACAATGCGGGCGGCAAGAAATTCTCGCTCAAGGAAATCAATGACAGGATAAACGAGCTCCTCAAGCAGTCCGTAAAATCCGAGGGCGTGATAAACCTCTTCAGCGAAGTGGGCGAGGAGTTCAATCTCTTTGACCCCAAGTTCCTTGCCGACGTTGCCGGGATGAAGAACAAGAACCTTGCCGTGGAAATGCTCAGGAAGCTCATCGACGAGCAGGTAAAGGTGTACAAGCGGACGAACCTCGTGAAATCAGAAAAGTTCAGCGTGCTGGTCCAGCAGGCCCTGAACCGCTACCTGAACGGCATGCTCACGAACGAGGAGGTCATTCAGGAAATGCTCCGCCTTGCAAAGGAGATGGCGGCCGCCAGCGCGGAAGGCAACAAGCTGGGCCTGAGCGATGAGGAGCTTGCCTTCTATGATGCGCTCACGAAACCAGACGCGGTAAAAGACTTTTATACCAACGAGGAGCTTGTCGCCCTGACCAGGGAACTGACGGAAACCCTCCGCAGGAACAAGACGATTGACTGGCAGAAGAAGGAATCTGCCAGTGCCAGGATGCGCATGATTGTCAAGAAGCTTCTGAAGAAGTACAAATACCCGCCGGAAGGGCAGGAAGACGCGCTCAAGACCGTAATCAGCCAGTGCGAGATGTGGACCGATGCGGCGGACGGCTTCATGGAACTTCCGCCGCAAGATGCAGGCTACGTGATTGACGGGGAGGCCGGCCTGCGGTACGTCGCGCAGGAAAGCCCGGCATACGGCAGCTAGGCCGCGCCGGGACGGCAAAGGGCTGAATCCGCAAGCTGCGGTCAAGGCCGCACCGGGACGGCACGATACGGGAATACAGGAGAAACACATGGGTGACTGCGACAAAAAGACGAAGCTCTACCATTACACTGACTTCAACGCGATGCGGGGAATCATCACAAACGGCGAGATATGGCTCTGGAACCTGAGGAGGATGAACGACAGCCAGGAGATGAAGTACTTCATCAAGGAGCTGAAAATCGCCGTGAGGAAGCGGCTTTCCCGCGCGGAGTCCGACTGCATGGACTCGCTTTTCGCGGAGAACCTCAAGGACTTCGACTCGCTTTCAAGCTATGCGGCGTGCTTCAGCGAATACGCGGACGATGCGGCGCAGTGGGCACGGTACGCCAAGAACGGCATGGGCGTATGCATCGCCTTCAACCGCGGGCTCCTGGCCCGGATCGGGGATGCCGGGCACGCACCCCTCTGCCAGGTGAACTATTCCGGCAGCTGCGATGACATGGAGATCGTCCAGGAGCTCTGCCAGCTGATACATGAATGTGCGGATGCGGGCCCCCTCGCGAAAGAGAGCCCGCTGTCGGAGAAAACCAGGGACTTTTTCAACAGGCTGGTGACAAGCTCGCCCCTTTTCAAGCACCCCTCGTTCATCAGCGAGAAGGAGTACCGCCTTGTCTCGCTGCCCTACAACGTGAGCGAATACCTCGGCGAGCCCCGCTTCTTCGTCGAGGAAACGAACATCAAGAAGTATTACGTGCTGAACCTGCGCACGGTATGCGAGTCTCTCGGCCATCCTTACAGCGAAATCTTCGAGGAAATCTGCATCGGACCGCAGGCCCGCGTCACCCGCGAGGTCCTCGCCGACTACTTTGCCGCCACGGGCATCCCCGAACTTCAGGAAAAGATTAAGATCTCGGAGTGCCCGCTCAGGAGGTTCTGACCGCAGGGGAGAGGCTCCTGATCACGCCATCCTGAGGCAGGATGCGTCCACGTCCGCGACGGTCCGGTAGCCCGTGCAGCTCATGACGAAGCGCAGCTCGCTCTGTACCCCGCGGATGAACTTCACCACGCCGTCGACGCCATCTTTCTCCAGAGCGGGCAGCATGGACCTGCCGACGGCGGCGGCATCGGCCCCGAGCGCGATCGCCTTGTACACGTCCGCCCCGCTCGCAATGCCGCAGTCCACGATGATTTTCACGCCGGTCCCCTTCAGGGCCGACCTGATTTCCGGCAGGACCATCAGGGGCGGGACCGCAGAGGGCAGCCTGCCGTGGTGGTGGCTCACGATGATCGCCTTCGCCCCGGCGGCCGCGCACTTGGCCGCATCCGCCGCGCTGAGCACCCCCTTCACGAAGAAGGGCAGGGTCGTGGACTCGACGTAGGAGCGGAGCATGTCGGAGGTCTGCACGGCCATCTGCTCGCCGACGACGACATCCAGCCCCTCCGGCCCGAAGATGTGGTCTATGTCCATGCCTATCCCGAACGCGCCCGCGTCCTCGGCGAACTTCTTCTGGTCGCGCACCTTGCCGTTATCCGCATAGGGCTTCACGATGCGGACGGTCCTGGCCCCGGTCCTCACGATGCGAGCGAACATGTCGTTCTCCATCATGCCGGCGAAGTTTAGGATGTTAAGCTTTCCCGCCGCGGCCGAATACTCCTCGAGCCCCGTCAGCTCCCGCCCGGCAAAGCGGTCCAGGTGGGAGAAGGCCGGGGTCATCACCGGC
>JAFSSU010000345.1 GCA_017450845.1 Treponema sp. | reverse complement strand
GGTGGAGGGCCTGGTGAGCAAGTGGACCGGCAAGCCGGACGAGGTGAAAGGCAAGGTGGAGGACTACAAGGCCTCCGTAAAGAAGATTCAGTCCATCGACGTAAAGAAGATAAGCGACCCGGCAGTCCTGCAGGAATACATCACGACGATAAACTCAATCGTGAACGATACCAAGGCCCTCGGCGAGAGCGCGAAGGCCCTCAAGGACGAGGTGCTTGCGGACGCGAACGGCGTGAAGGACACGACGGAGGCCATAACGAACGCCGTCAAGGCCGACAAGGACATGCTGAAGGCGAGGCTGACCGCCATAGTGGACACGGTGAAGAACGCCAAGCTCCTGCTGAACGATGCGCTTGAGACCGTCGCCTACAGCATGCTCGGTGACTACTACCCCTATGTCAAGAAGGGGATATACTATGCGGAGCAGATAAAGCAGAACAGCATTACCCAGACGGTGCTCGCCGAAACGGGAAAAAACAAGGCGGACGCAAGCAAGAAGAAGGAGGGGTCCAACCGCCTGGCGGGGACGACCTTCTGGTTCGGAGACAACAACCCGACCTTCCTGATCGAGCGGGCCTTTGTCTCCGGGGAAGGATTCGACGCGACGATCGAGGAGATTACGAACGACCAGAACGCCCGGAACAAGACGACGAAGGTCAACGGCAACTTCACCCTCGCGGGGATAAGCCATGCCGCCAAGCTCGTGCTGGACACCAGGTCGGCAAGCACTGAGCCGCTGATTAAGGCCGACTACACCGGCGACGGCATCAAGGCATTGTTCGACGGGGCCAGGGTCGCCCTCAAGAGCGGCGTGCCCTCGCTGGAAGGACTTGCCAAGGTGTCGCTGAGCGCGGCGGCGGGCAGCGGGTTTCTGAGCGCGGGCGGCTCCGTGGACCTGACCCCGATAAAGATGACGACGGACGGCTTTGCGAGCGCGATGATCAGCAAGTACTACCAGGAGGCCCTGGACGCCATAAAGACGCTCCTCGTCGGCTTCAACCTGGACTTCTCCGAGCTTGAGGGAATGAACCTGCAGCTGCTGGGGGACTTTGCCGACAAGTTCACGGAATCACTGACGGCAATCGTCAAGGGAATCGGCAACGAGGCAAAGGACAAGGCCCTCGCCCGGCTGAACGAGGAGATAAACAATTCGTCCAACGCCTATTTCAACAAGGCAAAGGAATTCCTCGGCATAGAGGAAGGAATAGACCTCGCCAACACCGACCTGGAGTCCATGCAGGGGATACTGGAAGCCAAGAAGAAGGAGATTCAGGACCGAATCACCGACCTGGGCAAAGGCAAGCTACAGGAGGCCCTGGAAGACAAGCTCGGCGACAGCGAGGCTGCGAGCGGAATCACGGACGCGGCGGGCGATGCGGCGGGAAAGCTTTTCGACAAGATAAAAAATCTTCCTAAGGGCAAGAAGTCGGAGTAGCTCTCCGGGAAGGACGGCCTTGCCCGCCCCTCCCGGCCGCCGGACCCGCCCTACAGCAGCCCCTGCTAAAGCAGGGGTGAGAAGAGACGGCAGAAAGACCAGAAGGCACGGACCGGGAGGGGCTTCCTGTCAAAGAAGTCCTTGGTCACCGCCTGCGAGTGCCGCATGTCCCGCTCGATTATCGCGTCGCAGCGGGCCGTAAAGCGCTCATCGTAGAAGAGGATGTTCTCCTCAAAGTGGAGGGAAAAGCTCCGGGTGTCGATGTTCGTCGTCCCGATGGAAGAGATTTTCCCGTCCACGCTCAGCATCTTGGAATGGATGAAGCCCGGGTAGATGTAGAAGCGGATTCCGTCCGCGCACATCTCCCTGGCGAAGTCCGACGAGGCTGCCTTCATGAAGAACTTATCCCAAGCACCGGGAATCACAATGCTTATCCTGACACCCGAACATGCGGCTATCCTTAGCGCGTTCTGGAACTCCTCGTCCGGCGTGAAATAGGGAGTCTCTATGTAGACGCTTTTCCTCGCGCTCATTATCATGCGGATGAAGGCATCCTCTATGTTCGCCTTCTTGCTGCCCGTGGGATCGTTCGTTATGACCTGCGTCGCTATCCGGTCCTTGGCGAAGAGTTCCTGCATGAATTTCTCCGACTCCCCATCACCCGGCATCTCAAGCAGCCTATCCGCGAAGGACGGCGGGAAGTAGCGGAGCATGGACTCTATGGTCTTGGGGCGGTTGACCCAGGCTTCCTGCGAGTACCAGTCCCCCAGGAAGTTCGCCTGCATCGCAAGGACGCAGCTGCCCTCCAGCCTGACCATCGTGTCCCGCCAGTTGAGCCTCCGGCGGGGATTCCAGTTGGCATACTCGTCCGCCAGGTTCATACCGCCGATATAGGCCTTGCGGCTGTCGATTATGACGACCTTACGGTGGTTCCGGTAGTTCAGCGTCAGGGGGAGACCGACGCGGACAAGGAAGAAAGGCCGGCTCTTGCCCCCCGCCGCATCCAGCCTGCGGAAAAAACGGACCCGCGTCATGAAGCAGCCTAGGTCATCGTAAAGCAGCTTGACGTCCACCCCTTCCCGCGCCTTCCGGCAGAGGATTTCCATCACCCTAGTTCCTATCTGGTCCTGCCGGTAGATGAAAAACTCCATGTTGATGCTGTGCCTGGCCGCCTCCAGCTCCGCGCAGAGGTCATCGAAGAACGCCGCCCCATAAGTGAACACCGAGGTGTTCTCCGCATAGGTCAGGAGGCTGTTGCCGTCCATCAGGTTCATGTCCACGAGCGGCATGAAGCTCTTAATGACATGGTTGGGAAGGCAAGCCCTCTTCTGGGCAAGCATCTTCTTCTGCCGCTCCCGCATGGGAGCAGAGAACTTACCCGCAGTTATGTTAAGATCTGTCATCCTCCTGGTCGCGGCGAAGATATGCCCGCTGAACAGGATATACAGGACCATCCCCACACCGTTGGGCAGAAAAAAGAGAATCAGTATCCAGACAAAACGACGGCGGGACTCCTTCCTCTCAAAGAAGAGGACGAAGATGAGAAAGAGGAGGTTACCGGCAGCTATAAGGTTGTGGACCCAAATCGGTATATCCCAGTCCCGCAGGAAAAATTCAGGCATAGCTCTGCTTATTTATCGGAGAAAGAAGACGGCGACTACAGGGAACAGGGCCGCGGGGACAAATTTTTGAAAACGTTTGCAAAAACCGGGAAGATGGGCTACAATAGAGATGATGGGCAAGAACATAACGATACGGGACATAGCGCGGGAAGCGGGAGTCTCAATCTCCACGGTCTCTCGGGTACTCAACGGCAGCGCGAACGTCAGGGATGACAAGAAGAAGGAAATCCTCAGGGTCATAGACAAATACGACTTCCAGCCGAACATGCTTGCCCGGAGCCTCATCCAGACCCAGACCATGCAGATAGGCTTCATCGTCGCCGACATCTGCAACCCCTACTACTCGGCGGTTTTCGCCGCCTGCGAGAAAAGCGCGAACGAACGGGGCTACACATTGCTGATGATGGACTCATTCAGCGAGCAGGAGAAAGAGGTAGAGCTCCTGGAAAAGCTGGAACGGCACCAGGTGGACGCCATCATCATGCTCGGGGGGTCCGTGGACTCCAACCAGGAGGAGACCGAGTTCAAGGCAAAGCTCCGCTCCGTCAACTCACGTGTTCCCGTCACGATGGTCGGCAACATGGATGGAACAGGCTGCTCCCGGGTGGAAATCAACGGAGAGACGGCGATGAAGAAACTGATGGCCTACCTTATTTCCTGCGGTTACAAAAGGATAGCCTTCGCGGGGGGCAAAGATTCGGTATCGTTCACGGCATGGCGCAAAGAAGTCTTCCGGCAGGAGCTGGAACGATATGCCCTCCCCTACTGTCCGGAACTGGACAGGCCGTCGGACTACAACACGGAGGAAGGTTACCGGACAGCAAACGAGATACTCGCTCTCAGGGACAGACCCGACGCAATCATTGCGATAAACGACTTCGCGGCGGTAGGGGTGCTCAGGGCCATCGCCGAGCACGGGATGAAAGTTCCTGACGACATAGGGCTGGCCAGCTTTGACAACACCTACATAGCGACATTGCTCACCCCCCAGTTGACCTCTGTGGATTACGGCTACGACAGCTTCGGGGAGAAAATAATCGGCGTGACGATAGACCGCATAGAGGGCAGGGAAACGCCGGAGGTCAGCTACGTGGACAGCGAGGTCGTTGTCCGCGACTCCTGCCGACCGCGTGGCTGAACGGCTCCCGGCACAAGCCGCCCCCACTCCCCCATAACAACAAAATACAGCATTTAAAACGAAGAGGGCCGCCGGTTTTACCCAGCGGCCCTGTCAGCGCATTGCCCTGCTTGCTACGAATTATGAGTTGGCAGCAGCATCGCCCTCAATCTTGTCGTAACCGACTTTGCCCGTCAGCGGGTTGGTCAGCCAAGGAGCTTCAATCTTCTCGCAGATGTTCTTCTCCTCGTCCAAATCCTCAGGATTCTTAGCGAAGAACTTGCACCTGTCAATCCTCGGCCTGAAGTTCACCGTCTCACCAAGCTTGAAGCCTTCCTTCGCAGCGGCCTGAACGCGCGCAACGATGTTCTGTCCCTTAGTGGCAAGGAAGAGGTGCGTTTCAGCTCCCAGAGGCTCCTTGTTTGTAATCTTCATCTGCATATTGTTCTCTGCAGCTGGAGACTCCTGATACTCAAGATCCTCTGGCCTTACTCCGAAGTAAATCTCCTTACCGACATAGGCCTTCAGCTTCTCCTGCTGCTCCGCGGTCGGGGTAATTGAGAATGACCCCTCGTCAACGACAATCTTGTCACCGACTTTCTTGACGGTCACAGTCAGGAAGTTCATTGGCGGCGAACCGATGAATCCGGCCACGAACTTGTTGATCGGATGGTTGTACAGGTAGAGGGGCTCCCCAATCTGCTGGACATGTCCATCCTTCATGACGACAATCTTCGTTCCCATCGTCATGGCCTCAATCTGGTCATGGGTAACGTAAATCATCGTCGCACCAAGGCGCTGGTGCAATGCGGCAATCTCTCCGCGCATCGTTACACGAAGCTTAGCGTCAAGGTTCGAAAGCGGCTCGTCAAAAAGGAATACCTTCGGATTGCGGACGATGGCACGGCCGACTGCGACACGCTGCCTCTGTCCTCCTGAAAGTGCCTTCGGTTTGCGATCGAGGTACTGCGTCAAACCAAGAATCTTCGCTGCGTCATCAACACGGCGCTGAATCTCGGCCTTGTCCATCTTGCGAATCTTAAGGCCGAACGCCATGTTGTCGTATACCGTCATGTGCGGATACAACGCGTAATTCTGGAAAACCATCGCGATGTTCCTGTCTTTCGGCGGAACGTCGTTCATCAGGTCGCCGTCAATCCACAGCTCACCTTCACTGATGTCTTCCAGACCAGCAACCATGCGGAGAGTCGTTGACTTACCGCATCCAGAGGGTCCTACGAATACGCAGAACTCCTTGTCTTCGATAGTGATATTGGCGTTCTGGACGGCACGCACGTTGCCATCGTAAATCTTACCAATACCCTTCAGCTCTACTTTTGCCAAAAGTTGGCCTCCCTAGGGGTTATATTATGCTTCTATTATAAACCCGCCACCGCCCCTTGTCAAATTTTTTTTGATTGCCCGGGATGTTTTTTTTCGTTATTATATCCGATATGCCCCTCAGAGACGAATTTCCAGAGACAGATACGCTCTCCCAAGGCCTGGCCAGCATTGCGAAGGCCGGGAGAGGCTTGTACACAAAATCGCTCGCCATGCAGATGAAAGGAACTGCGGATGCCCTTGGGCAGAAAATCCAGAAAAACCAGCAGACAATCTCCGCGCTCAGGAAAGAAAAGAATGAGGCGAAGGAATGGTCAGATATGGTCGAGAAGGACAATCAGGAGCTGGGAAGCAGGCTCAAGAGGCAGGAAGAGGAGAACAAACAGCTGAAAGAGGAGAACGGTGGCCTCAGGAGCAAATGCGGGTCCTACGAGGCACATTTCGACAAGTTCCAGAAAGAGGCCGCAGGGGACATAACCCTCCGGATCAGCTGCTCGCTGGGCGAAAAATTCCCTTCCGAGCTGGAGGAATACTTCAAGGCCCTGCTGTGGAAGGCTGCCTGCGGGGCAAAAAACAACCTTCACAAAGACACGAACCTGCGCAAATTTCAGGTCCTGGAAGACTTCATGCAGAGGAACGAGTCCTTCGCGCCTCAAAATTCCATGGCGGAAAAGCTTGCGGATGGCATCAAGGCCGCACTCAAGCAGGACAATAACGACAAACGCCTGAAAGCCCTTGAGAACTGCGGCTTCGATATTGTCCCGGAGCAGCACGGGCATCCCAAAATCCGCTTCCACGGCGACCATGCGCTCCAGTTCTCCCCCGCCGCCACGCCGAGCGACAAGCGTGGCGGGAAAAACCTGGAGCGGGAGATAATCAACAAATGCCTGTTGCTCGTTGACTGACCCCGCCCGCTCAAAGCACGCGGACTTCTGAAGAGCCAGGGAACTGGCCGTCGGAATGTTCAGGAGGGGAGTCTCGGGGACATACACGGTCGTCAGGTTCCCGAAGGAATTCCTCAGCTGGAGGTCCAGGCCCTCAAAATTGTGCTCGTAATTCGGGAAACCGCACCCGCTTATCACGACCGTATGAATCTTGGAGAAATCCACCAGCGGGACATGGCGGGTAACCCCGTCCACGAGCTCCATCTTCATGGAAACGAGGGGTATCGTCCTGTCCAGGACGGCCTTCAGGTGGGAGGGCATCCCGTAGCAGTAGAGGGGAAAGCTCCACCCGCAAAGGTCCGGTGCCCTCTGCCGACTGCATCCCGCGCAGGAACGCGTTCGTCAGGACCATCGTGTCGCTTTTCTTTTTGGGGCTTCCGTTCAGAACAAGACCATTCATTTTACAACCTCGCTTATCTTTATGGTATACAATTCATCATGATTGTCCAGCGCGTACAGGGAGCAGCCAGCAATCTGCCAGATTGTGAAGGACGGAGCCTGCTCGGGATAGAGGGGTATCGTGATTATCCTGTCATAATAGACAGCAAAGACCGCAGCGATAAAGTCGGATTTCTCCATTGCGTGGTCCATCGTGACGTAAAACTCCCCGTCCGTCTCCAGGACCGAGGCTTCCAGAATACGGAACAGCTTTCCCTTCTTCCGGAGCTCGATTCCTTCCAGCCTTTTCCCGCAGCAGTTCAGCTCAACCGCGCTCGTCGAGACAATCAGGTTCCCGCAGCCAGCGCACCTGAAAAATGTCAGCCTCCTCAGATTGCCACCGCAAAACTTTTTGCCCGGAAGCTCCCCTGAAAGGATGCTCGGGATGTCCACCCCCAGGGCCTTGGAAAGCTCGTTAAGGACCGTGATGTCCGGGCAGCCGTGCCCCGTCTCCCATTTGCAGACAGCCTTGTCGCTGACGTGTATCATCTCGGCCAAAGCCTTTTGCGTCAGGCCCGTCTGAGTCCGCATCTCCAAAATCAACTTCCCTGTCTTCTCCGCGTTCATGCTACAAGTGTAACCGATTCACCGCAGGAAGTAAATCCACGGGGCGTAGAGAGATCTGACAGTCCGTGAATTGCATCCCTTACCGGCGTTGGTCTCCTGTACGAAGGAATCGAACCGAAATCTGCCAACGCGGGCTAGCAATTGTCAGAGCTTAGTGTTATACTTGCTCATATCTGCACCCCCTTGTATCCTTGCTTTTAGCATAATAGCTTACATCGGGTTACAGGCTTTTCAATTTCCCCATTCATTTATCTTGGACAGAAGCAGAGGAACAGATGAAAACAACAACAAAACAATTCAACTTGCTATCAGATATCAATTTAGTTTGGGATTTCCTTGTAGAAACGTACGACAGGGAAAATGACAGCGGACGACCCGCCCCTTTTTTTGAATACGCGCTCTCTTCGTCATGGATGGATACGTCCTATTCGTTCTTGGACAGACTCTGGTTTGACGGAGACAAAGTCGTTGCGTTTGTCTACTACGAAGCGCCGGTGACGGATATCTATTTCAACGTGCGGAAAGGCTATGAATTCCTTGCGGAGGAACTTGTTGATTATGCAGTTTCCGACATGCCACACTTCAACAATGAGCAGCAGTTTGTTTTATTCGGCGGTCAGCAGTGCATAAAGGATGCTGCGGCAAAGCGCGGCTTCAAACAGGTTTACGAATACACAGACCTTATCTTTGATTTTAAGAATGAGCTGAATTACAAGCTGCCGGAAGGCTATCATTTTGTCGGGCCGGAGCATATCGACATTGTGAAGTGCTCGAAACTCTGCTGGTATGGTTTTGGCCATGGCGAAAAAGGCGAGTTCAAGGACTGGGATGCATACGATGATTCCTTGGACTGGACGCCCGCAAAATCGCACAAAAGCGGATGGAGATCATTCGTATCGCCGTCCCCGCATGCGACCCCGGAACACAACATCATAATAGCGGATACAAACGAAGAATATGTCTGTTTTGCAGGCATGTGGTGGGTGCCTGAGAACAAGCTTGCATATATGGAGCCGCTCTGCACACATCCTGACCACCGCAGGAAAGGTCTTGCCGCGGCTGCGCTTACTGAACAGTACCGCAGGATGAAAGCGCTTGGTGCAACGTGCATGACGGGCGGCGGAGATGAGTTTTACAAGAAAATCGGGTACGGAAAAGGCTCGCACTGGACATTCTGGAAGAAAGCATAAGGAGATTTGATATGGATTATGTTTTTTGTAAAAGATTCAGGAGCTTATGTTTTCAAGAAAATAGAGACAGAAGTTTCTCCAGATGAAAATTTGGGAGATAAATTCGGAAATAAAATAGGAGATGGAGGTTGTTATGAAGAATTATACACAAGTCTATGTAAAAAACAGTTTTGAAGCAGCTGAAACATACTGCAAGGCTTTTGGAGCAGAAATAACTCGTGAGTTTAAAAACAAGGATAACACTGCTTATGAGCACTGTGAGCTATCTGTAAACGGGGAAGGTTTTCTGGCACTGGCAGAAGCGAAAAATCCTTGTGATATAGAAATAGTACATAAATACAAGTGGGAAACCATGACCTTTAACGTTTTCGAAATGGGAACAAAAGAAGCAGTTTATAATGCTTTTCAAGTTTTGAGCGATGGAGGTGTAATTATCGAACCTATCGGAGAACTTCCATGGAGTAAATGTTGTGCCACCATTATTGATAAATATGGTGTATGCTGGTGGATTTCAATTTAACTGATCCCGGTTAAAGCCGGTTAAAGCAATACAATCGGAGAAAGAGCATGATTAAAAAAGCAGATAGCAAAG
>JAFSSU010000039.1 GCA_017450845.1 Treponema sp. | reverse complement strand
AGAGCTCGAAAAGAAAGCCCTTGAAGGCAATATACGGATTAACTCCCGCGCACAGGTATTTGCATTTATTATAGTCCTCTTGGGCTATGGCATGGCCTCGCTGTTTGGATTTGTCTTGAAAAATACCCCGGCGACGGTCGTCTCCATCATCACAGGGACGGCACCTCTTGCAATTGCTGCAATAAGCGGGTTACTGAAAAGCAAGCCCGACTAGCCGAAGGTCTCCTCGAACTTTTCCTTTGCGGCCTTGTCCTCTGCCGTCTCCGGCTCTTCCAGCCGCCAGGCCCTCTTCATGTCGCGCATGAATTTCTCGTAGCCACCCTTGTCGCCCTCGTCCCAGGAGCGGTAGCCCATCACGTCGTTCAGCTTGGTCTCGCGCAGTCCACGGAACAAAGCAAGGAACTTGTGCCAGTGGCAGGCCTCTGCCTTCAGGTCGATTCCGTAGCATTGCAGGAAGGCGGAATAGATCAGGTCCTCATCCTGCGTGAAGTCCACGACCGGCCCGCCGTCCCCTCCGCCGATGTCGCGGGGAAGGGACTGGGGCGGGGCGTAGAAGCCCATCAAGGCGAGGAAGCCCGCCTCGCGGTCCCCCGGCGCGTCCCCGTCATAGAGGAAGTCGAACCCGGAGAGCGGGGTTTTCTCCCGCAGGCGGCGGGAGAACGTCAGCCAGAACCAGTGCTCCGTGTGCACGGGGAAGTCCTCCCCGTGGACGGAGACGGTGGACGGCCAGAAAGCCTTGTCGAGCCTCACCATCCCCGCACCGCCTATGCCTTGAAGGGATCCACCCACTCTTCCTCGGCATTGTCAGACCGGGTGAAGACGGGGTGCTTGTCCTGCGGGTCGGGGCTCGCATAGCCCTTCATTATCACGCCGCCGAAGTTGATGTCAAAGGTGATGGTCGCCTCTGCCCCGTTAATGTTCGTGAAGGAAAGCGTCGATTCGGTCATCTTCCACGCCTTGTAGCCCGCAAGCGCGGTCTCCCTGGTGTAGTAGGTGTCTTCCTGCCAGTCCGTCTCCTCCACCGCCCCGGCGGGCGCGTACTCGTCGCCGGACTTGGTGTAGTACTCGGCCCCGTCCTGCCATGCAGTCTGGAGCGTGTAGCGGTCGCGCATGACCGGCTCCTGCATGAACACGATGAGCACGTTGCGCTTGGCCTTGCCGCCGGTGGGCAGGTCGTATGCGTGCGGGAAGAGCAGCTCGTAGTCCGGGTTGCCCTTGTACATCGTGATTGACTGGTTGAGCGTCGGCGCGTAGTCGTCAATCTCGTTGGTCGGATGCTGGTCAACGATGTAATCCCGCGTGTTCACCGTGGGATTCAGGGAGATGTCCAATGCCGTGGACTTCTCCACGCGGACGGGCATCTCGCCCGCCTCGTCGTAGATCCACAGCCCTATCTTGTACTTCTTCACAAGCTCAAGCTTAGCCATGTCAAGGCCTCCTTGTCGTTTTCTTTTATCAGTCGAACGGGTCAAGCTCCGGGGCATTTGCCTCCGGCACATGGACCGTTATTTCCGTCTCGGATATGCAGCAGCTGCCGCTTGTCGGCCCCGCGTCCGGGTAGAATTCCGTCCCGCCCAGCTCCGCCTTGTCCACAAGGCCGCCGAGCGTCCAGTCGCTCCGCACTGCGACGCGGAAAGCCTTTGCCGTCCGCACCATCTACCTGAGCAGGGTCTGGTAGTCCGCGCCCCTGTGGATGAAGCCGACGGTCAGCGTATTGGACGTGACTCCCGCCGTCAGGGTCGGCTCTTCCTCCTCGGTCTTGCCGGGGATTATCGCGCAGACGTTCTTTCCGT
>JAFSSU010000038.1 GCA_017450845.1 Treponema sp. | reverse complement strand
GCTTCAAGAACTACCCGGAAATCTTCGAGGGCGGGCTGATGCGGCTGGGACTGGATTATTTTGACATGACGGTGCTGGTCATCTCTTTGGGGATGTTCGCCTGCCGGTCAGTCATGGCCGAGCGGGGCTGCGACTGCAAGGCCTGGCTCTTCCGCCAGGGGCTCTGGGCACGGATGGCCTTTTACTGGACCCAGCTGCTGCTCATCGCATTCTCGGTCAGCTCAAGCGCAAAGGAGTTCGTCTATGCCGCGTTCTAATAAAAGTGAGTTCAACGGAACAAAACCCGCCCGCCGTACCCCTTCACGGCGCAGGCTCGCCGCCATCGCCCTGTCAGTCGCCCTCCTCCTCATGCCCCTGCTCGCGCTGAAGCTGTATATATGGAAGTATCCGATGAGGTGGTCAAATAGTCCGGAATGGATTTGGACAAAAGATTTCGTCAGGAAGGGACACAGCGAATATTACAAGACCATCATCATAGGGGACTCAACGACTAACGCTTCTTTCATCCCGGAGATTATAGGAGAAGATGTCCTTGACCTTGCACGGGGTTCGAACTGTCCTTCCAACATGTACTATGTCCTCAAGCAATACCTCTCGCACAACAAGGCTCCCGAAAAAATCTATCTGGCTTTCTACTCCTGGCATTTCTATCATATCGGTGGATTCACCACCGGAGTAATGACCGGATACTTTACCCCGGAGGATGAGGCTGAATATCTCCGCAATATCATGCGCTTCAACGACACTCCAGAGTATGCCCCTGATGCAAAATCAGAATATCAGGGCTACCGGAATTACCTCCGCTACCGCCTGGTCAATTTCACAACGTACTGGCCCTATCTTAAGAACTCCGGTTTCAGCAATCGTCTGGACAAAAACAAGGAAACATTCGATACAGTCACTTCCCACAGAGGAACACATACGACGAGGGTCGTCACGCACTGGGAGCCTTCCGCGAAAACCGTATCGGATGCAGTTTTCGGGCAGACCGAGAACCATTCCGGCAACCACAACTGGCGGCATTTCACCGTCTCGCCCCTGCAGGATTTCTACTACAGGAAAATCCTTGACCTCTGCAAGGAGCGGGGCATCTTCATCAGGATACAGGTCCTGCCGATTCCGCTTGAAAACTACGGTCCCGGCTACTGGGACGAGTTCCGGGCATACCACGAGGAAGCCCTCGCAGGCTATGACAGCTGGACGCTTGACACGTCGCCGGAGCTCGCGTCCGCTACCACGGGGGGCTATCCAATCGGCGACTTCGCCGACGACCACCACTTCAACAACCACGGCTCGCTCAAGTTCAGCCGCATGATACGAGAGCGTTACCCGGAGGACTTCGCCGAAGGCGCGGTCATGCCGGTCAGTGACAACACCCTTGCCGGGCTGGAGGAATACCTCTGCATGGAAAACATGGCGGACATGATTCTGCAGTGGCTGCTGGGAACGGGAAGGTCGGAAGGAGGCGTCCCCCTGTCCGCCCTTTTCATCACGCGGAACGGCCACAAGCTGGAAGAGGACAGGCAGCTTGCCGCCGTGCTTGGGGCGGAATACCCCGGCTACGAAGAAAGCCTTGTCGGTCTTGGCGGAGACGGCTCGGCCTGCTACTTTACTGGTGACGGCCACACCGCCAGTCTGTCCTCGTCTGGCGGCAGCTCGCTCACCCTCGCGGATGGGGACGTCTCGCTTTCCGCATTCGACGACGGCAGGAAGATTTGCGCCCGCCTCCAGACCGTGGAAAACGGTCAGCCCCGTTCGGAAGAAATCGCCAGCCCAGAGGACGGCGCGGATTTATTTGTCCTCGTCTTTAACAACCGCACAGGCAGCCTCGTCACAAGTAAGTCCTTCCGCTTCACCGGGTGGAGCTATGTCCTGCTTGCGCAGGACGAGTAGCCAAAGCTATGTCCTGCTTGCGCAGGACGAGTAGCCACAAGGCTATGTCCTGCTTGCGCAGGACGAGTAGCCAAAGCTATGTCCTGCTTACGCAGGACGAGTAGCCAAAGCTATGTCCTGCTTACGCAGGACGAGTAGCCGATGCGGGCGAAGAGGCAGGACGAGTAGCCGGGGTTACTTGACCTGATAAACCCAAAGCCCTTCGTAGTGGTGGCCGTCCTTGGAGCCAAAGACGCTTACCGATGATAGCTCCGTGGCAGCATCCTTTGGAGCCAGGTCGCTTCCCAGTGTAAAGCTTCCGCTGTAGTTTCCGTTCCTGTCTTTTTCCAGCTTCTTTAGCTCCCCGCCGTTCGCCGCAATTGCAATGTTCTTGTATTCGCCCGTCGCGACTTCAAAGCGGACTTCTTCTCCGTTCTTGAGGGAGCCGGAAGTCGGGGATATTAGGCTTGTGTTTTTGCAGAGGGTATACTCTGTGTAGGCAGTGGGGTATTTGACGACATTGCTGCCGTAGCCTGTGTATACCCCGTCACTGCGAATGTCAAACCTAAGGACTTCTTCCATCGAGGCAGAAGAAAGCTTGAGAGCGCGGAATACCTTCTTTACGTTTTCATTGCGGATATCGTCAAACAGATCCTCGCTCAGGTAGTAACGCTTGTTGTGGGCGACCTTGAAGTATGAGTCAGTCAAACTCTTTAGCTCATCCTTGCTTATGATGCCGGATGAAGCGAGCTTCTTTGCCTTTGGCAGGATGTTGCCCTCAAAATCACTGTCCGAGAAGAACCAGGGGTATGTTTCTTCATCGGAAGGACAGGCGTATACAAAAGCCTGGTATTCCTTCGCGGTCGGCACGTCAAATGCTATGGAAAGCCTGTCGCCTGACCTGCTTATCCAGGTCGCATTGGGGGCTTTTACCATTGTCACCTTCTCGCAGATTCCGCCAAGGACTGAAACATTTGCCTTGGACAGCTTGAAGTTGTACTGGACTGGGGATGAGATTGTAGTCCTGTATGAGGGAACTTCCCCGTCAAAGTCAAAGCCGTATGCAAAGAAGATGCCGGGAATATATGGCTCTGCCTTGAACTGCTCAAGCGTCCGGGTCTTGGAGCTGTCAACATACTGGTATGAGGCATCTTCCGGCAGGTGGGAATATATAAATTGCTCCGGGTTCAAGAAAAGCCACTGTGTTGAATACCTCTTCACAAAGGTTCTCTGCTCCAGTGAACCGGCATCCAGCGTCACGTCCACGAGCTTCCAGCTGTTTCCTATCTTGACAGCATTCCAGACGTGGTTTGGCTCGTCCTTTATGCTGTCCCCATAGCCAAAGCCCTTGAAGTATCCCTTTATGGAAACGCTCTCCAGGCCTGCAAGCGAGCACATCTTGTTGAACAGTTCCACATAGCCGGGGGCAAGGGCTTTCTTGGACTTGAGGGCGTTCTCCCAGTCCTGCTTTTTCTTGCTCTTG
>JAFSSU010000037.1 GCA_017450845.1 Treponema sp. | reverse complement strand
TTCCGCTTGACACCTACATTTTTTCAACGGAAAACAGGCCCGCCCGTGGTATGGGTAGGGTGGCGCAGTCTCTTTGCACACAAAGACTTAGCGCGACTGACGCATGGCGGATTCGAACCGCCGACCCACTGCTTAGAAGGCAGTTGCTCTATCCAGCTGAGCTAAAGCGCCATAAAAAGGCCGGCCGGCAGCCAGCCTTCGTTCAAAAAGAAACCCTTCGAAGGATTACTTGCTCTCGGCCTTCTTGACACCGTAACGCTTGTTGAAGCGGTCGATGCGTCCAGCCGTATCAACGAGCTTCTGCTTTCCGGTGTAGAAGGGGTGGCAGACAGAACAGATTTCCACGCGGATTTCCGGAGAAACGGTGGAGCGGGTCTCAATCACGTTGCCACAAACGCAGACAATCTTGCAAGCCTTGTATTCAGGGTGAATACCTTTTTTCATAACAAAAACTCCTTCCTTGCCCGGTATTGAAGTAAGCCCCGTCGGCCTGACCGCTGGCAAACAAGTCAATACCACAAGATAAACTATGCCATTATAATGAATTCAGCCCGGACTTGTCAAGCTTCATGCTTCAAGCGACTGTACAATATCCTGAAAAAACAATATAATGTCCGCAACACATCAGTACATTCAATAGGAGCACATTTTGATTACAGTAAGCGATCTGAGCCTCAAATTCAGCGAGAAACCGCTCTTCAAAGACGTAAACCTGAAATTCACCAAGGGAAACTGCTACGGAATAATCGGCGCGAACGGGGCAGGCAAGTCCACCTTCCTCAAGGTCCTGTCGGGCGAGGAGGAGCATGACTCGGGCGAGGTCTCCATCACTCCCGGCGAGCGCATGGCCAAGCTGAGCCAGGACCACTTCGCCTTCGACGCGTATTCGGTCAAGGAGACCGTCATGATGGGCTTCCCCCGCCTCTACGAGATAGGCAAGGAGAAGGATGCGATATACGAGAAGCCCGACTTCTCCGAGGAGGACGGAATCCGCGCGAGCGAGCTTGAGGCAGAATTCGGCGAGCTGGGCGGCTACGAGGCCGAGAACCAGATTGAGCAGATGCTCTCCGGCCTGGGACTGGAAGAGGAGTTCCACGACAAGATGATGAGCGACTTGGACGAAAGCCAGAAAGTCCGCGTCCTCCTCGCCCAGGCCCTCTTCGGCAACCCCGACATCCTGCTCCTGGACGAGCCGACGAACGGTCTTGACCTTGAGTCCATAAGCTGGCTGGAGGACTTCCTGATTGAATTCCCCAACATCGTCATCGTCGTCAGCCACGACCGCCACTTCCTGAACGCCGTCTGCACATACACCTGCGACATCGACTACGGCAAGATTACCCAGTACGCGGGCAACTACGACTTCTGGTACCAGATGAGCCAGATAATGCAGAAGCAGGCCAAGGACGAAAAGAAGAAGCGCGAGGACAAGATGGCCGAGCTAAAGACCTTCATCGCCCGTTTCGCGAGCAACGTGTCCAAGGCCGGACAGGCCTCCAGCCGCAAGAAAGTGCTCGAGAAGATGGAGCTTGAGGACATGCCGGTCACCAGCCGCAAGTTCCCTTGGGTTCACTTCCAGAGCGACCGGCCCATCGGCAACTTCGTCCTGACCGCCGAGAAGCTCAATGCGAAGGACAGCGACGGCTCCCCCCTCCTGGACAACTTTTCGATTACGATCCACCCCGGCGAGAAGGTAGCCTTCGTCGGCATGGAGCAGAACTCCAAGACGGCCTTCTTCAACATCATCGCGGGTGAGGCAAAGTCGGAGGGCGCTACCGTCAACTGGGGCCAGACCACGAGCTTCTCATACCTGGCCCGCGACAACAGCAAGTACTTCCAGAACGAGCTGAACATCACCGACTGGCTCAAGCAGTTCTCCAAGGAGCAGGACGACGCATACGTGCGCGGCTTCCTCGGAAGGATGCTCTTCACCGGCGACGAGAGCCTCAAGAAGGTCAAGGTCCTGAGCGGAGGCGAGAAAGTCCGCTGCATGCTGTCCAAGATGATGCTTTCCGGCGCGAACGTCCTTATCCTGGACGACCCGACCAACCACCTGGACCTGGAGTCCATCGAGAGCCTGAACGAGGGCCTGGTCCGCTTCCCCGGCGTCGTCATCTTCAACAGCCACGACCACGAGTTCATCTCGACGATCGCAAACCGCATCATCGAGATTACGCCCCGTGGCGTGATTGACCGCATGATGAACTTCGACGACTACCTCAAGGACGAACAGGTGAAGGCCCTGCGCAAGGAGTACTACGCCGGCCTCAAGAAGAAGATACGGATATAGGATTGAAACGCCGGCAGGGACAGGAAGACAAGCAGACGGAACAGGCTGCACGATTCTGTCCCGTCCGGCGGAGTCCGCCCCCTGCGGGGGAAGCCGGTGTCATTTTTCATGCAATCACCGTCTGCCTTTTTATCGGTAAAAGGCAGGAAAAAAAATCTTGCCATTTCTGCATTCACCGCTTATAATTACCGTTACCGAATCAATCAGGAGGTTACCGATGCTCTCCGGCTCCAAAAAGCTTATCCTTGTGATTACCGCCATA
>JAFSSU010000344.1 GCA_017450845.1 Treponema sp. | reverse complement strand
GCTCCGACGCGGACGAGTGCCTCCTTCTTTTCACGAAGCAGTATTACTTCATGGTCCTCCAGTTCTGCAGGAGGCTCTCCTTCCCCGACGCGATGGGCTACTACGGTGAGCTGAGGGCGGTGCAGGAGGGGCTCTTCCCCGGCTACCTGGACAACAAGAGGCTGACCCTCCTGCGCGACAACGGGGAGCCGCCCGCCTTCCGCGCGGTCCTCTTCACCTGCGCGTTCTGCGAGCGGCACGGTCTCATGCCCCTCCTCCTCCGGGCGTACATGTCGCTCGACCGCCTGTTCCACTTCCAGACGAAATAATCCCCTCCCCATCCCTCCCGCACGAAGGGCCGCCCCGGCCGCCGAAAGGCTTCCCGGGCGGCCCTTTCCGTCTCCGGGCCGTGCCCCTTCCCCATACGCCACCACCCAGCCTCACTGACAGCCCCGGCCAGCTCCGGGGCTTTTTTGTCCCCACGGCCGCTGACCCCGTGCCCCCGAATCCGCGCACCCCATCCCCCCCCGAGCCCCCTGCGGACCTGTCCCGCCGGGGGCTTTTTCGTCCCTGCCCCCCCCCCATGCCCGCCGAAACTGCCGCGCGGACCGTCCGGGCCCCGCCCCCGGCCACCCCCCACCCGTCCGGCCCGTGCAGGCAGTCACGGCAGCTATGACAGGGCTGTCTCATGTACTATGACAGGGCTGTCTCATGTACTATGACAGGGCTGTCTCATGTGCTGTGACAGGACGGTCCGAGGCTTGACTATAAGTCTAATTCTTTGCTAGTATAGGGGTTAGGGAGTTTGACCTTTATATGCTGAAAAAACTCGGGGCCGCAACGGGCAGCGGCAAGAAGATGGACAAGGCCCTGCGGAACCTTTCTCTGAGCAAGGAGCCCCCGAAATGGGCGTTCGCGCTTATCCTTCTGCTGTACCTTGCGGCGACCCTCTCGGTGACCGCCGTCTCCCGCAACCCGGGCGTGGTCATGCTCGGGGGCAATGCCATCCCCATCACCATCTTCACGGGGGTCTTCTCCGCGCTTTCCAACATCTGCATCATCTTCCTTGTCATCTTCTTCAAGGGGCCGGGCTTCCTGACCGCCATGGCCATCCTCATCCTGCAGTTCCCCCGCATGATGTACAGCCTTTTTGTCGTCCATGATTTCGCAACCATCCCCGGCGCGTTCAACAATATCGCCACGATTTTCGCCATAGTGATCATCGCCGTGAACAAGAGCCGGATCGCGAAATACCAGGAAAGAATGCAGAAACAGGCGGTCACCGACACGCTGACGGGCCTGCCCAACAGGTTCGCCTGCTCGGAATTCGTCGGAAGCCTCATAAACAAGGGCGATAAGTTCACCATCGTGTCCGTTGACCTGAACAACTTCAAGAGCATCAACTCGACGATGGGCCAGGACGTAGGCAACGATGTCCTCATCGAGGTCGCCTCCCGCTGGAGGACCGCCGCCGAGACCGAGCTCTCCGGGACGCAGGACTTCGTATCCCGCCTGAGCGGGGATGAGTTCGCCATCGTCATGGCCGGCTACCGGTCGGAGGATGACATTGAGAAGGCCGTCAGATACTACGAGACCGTGCTTGAGAACAGGATTACGGTGGACGACAGTGACCTCTACATAACGGGCAGCTTCGGCTACGCGGAGTTCCCCAGCGACGCGAAGGACAAGGACACGCTCTTCTCCTGCGCGGACGCGGCCATGTACGACGTGAAGCGCACGAACAACAGCAACCGCATCCTCCGCTTCACGCCGGACATCCTCAAGGTTGAGCGGACGCTGGAGATAGAGAAGCTCATCAGGACTGCCCTTGAGCACGACACCGTGATGTTCAACCTGCAGCCCCAGTACGACATCAACCACAAGCTGCGCGGCTTCGAGGCCCTGTCCCGCATGAAGGACGACGAGGGCAGGTCCGTCAGTCCCGGCGAGTTCATCCCCGTCGCGGAGAAGGTGGGCCTCATAGACAAAGTAGACGGGGCCGTCATCCGCAAGGCGATGATGTTCTTCGGCGAGCTTCTGCGTCAGACCGGCGCTGACATCACTCTGAGCGTCAACGCCTCGGTCAGGCACCTGATGAAGAACGACTTCCTGGACGAGCTCCGCTCGGACCTTGAGGCGAGCGGCGTGCCGCCCAGCCAGCTGGAGGTTGAGATCACCGAGTCCATCATGATCGACTCGACGGACAAGGCCCTGCAGTGCATCAACGAGATAAAGAAGATGGGGGTCAAGATAGCCATAGACGACTTCGGCACCGGCTACTCTTCCCTGAGCTACCTGAACAAGTTCCCCGCCAACCTGCTCAAGGTGGACAAGTCCTTCATCGACAAGATGAACGCGAGCGACTCATCCAAGCAGTACGTGGCGGCGATCATATCCATAGGCCATATCATGGGATTCGACGTGATAGCCGAGGGCATCGAGGAGGAGGCGCAGCTTGCGACCCTCCGCGAGATAGGCTGCGACTTCATCCAGGGCTACCTCTGGGGCCGCCCCCTCCCCAAGGAGGAGGCGGAGAAGCTCGTCAGGGCCTCGGTGGGGAAAGAGCCCCTCTGAGCCGTTGCCCCCAGTCCTACAAGGCCCCGAACTTGCACAGCTGGGAGCAGACACCGCATCCGACGCACTGGGTCGGGTCGATGACCGCCTTCTTGTCCCGGAAGCTGAGCGCGGGGCAGCCGATTTTCATGCAGGACTTGCAGCTGCGGCACTTGTCCGCGTCCACCTTGAGCGGGGGCTGATGCTTGACGTACTTGAGCAGGGCGCAGGGGCGGCGGCTGATGATGACGGACGGCTCCGGGGCGGCAAGCTCCTCCTTGACGGCCTTGTCCGTCGCCTCCAGGTCGTAGGGGTCCGTGACGCGGACGCGCTTTATCCCCATCGCGCGGCACAATGCCTCCAGGTCTATCTTGCCCGCCGGGTCGCCCTTGATGTTGTAGCCGGTCGTCGGGTTCTGCTGGTGGCCGGTCATGCCGGTAATCGAGTTGTCAAGTATGATGACCGTCGAGTTGCTCTGGTTGTAGGCGATGTTCGCGAGGCCTGTCATGCCGGAGTGCACGAAGGTGGAGTCCCCGATGACGGCGACGGTCCTGCCCTCGCTCTCGCTTCCCAGCGCCTTGTTGAATCCGTGGATCGAGCTGACGGACGCGCCCATGCACTCCACTGCGTCTATCGAGTTGAGCGGGGCTGAAGCGCCGAGCGTGTAGCAGCCGATGTCGCCCATGTCGGTGCACTTGTTCTTTCCGAGCGTGTAGAAGAGGCCCCGGTGCGGGCAGCCCGCGCACATGACCGGCGGGCGGACGGGAAGGCCAGCTATCTCCGCGCAGCCCCCGGCCGCTTTCAGGCCCAGGCCGGCCCCCCGCATCTCCCGAAGCAGGTTCTGGGAGAACTCGCCGACCGCCGGAAAGAGGGACTTGCCCTCGACCGCAAGGCCGAGCGACTTGCAGTAAGCTTCGATAACCGGGTCCAGCTCCTCTATGACGACGAGGCGGTCAACCTTGGCGGCGAACTCGCGTATCATCTTCTCCGGCAGGGGGTAGCACGTCCCTATCTTGAGGATGGAGGCTTCCGAGCCGAACGCTTCCTTGGCGTACTGGTAGCAGGTGGAGTCCGCGATGATGCCGAGCTTGGTCCCGCCCATCTCCACCCGGTTCAGGCCGGAGGTCTCGGCGAGCTTGGCAAGGCGGGCGGTCCTCTCCTCCACGAAGGGATGCCGCCTGCGGGCGTTGGCGGGGGCCATGACGTACTTGCCCGCGTCCTTCTTGTAGGGCCGGGCAGGGGGGACGATGCGGTCGCCGGTCTCGACGATGCCCTGCGAATGGGCGACGCGCGTGCACATCTTGAGCAGGACGGGCGTGTCGTACTCCTCGGAAATCTCGTAGGCTTTCTTGGTGAACTCAAGGGCTTCGGCGGAGTCGGACGGCTCCAGCATGGGGATTTTGGCGGCAATCGCGTAGTGGCGGGAGTCCTGCTCGTTCTGGGACGAGTGCATGCCCGGGTCGTCCGCGACGTTTATGACGAGGCCCGCGTTGACACCGGTGTATGAGATAGTGAACATGGGGTCGGCGGCGACGTTCAGGCCCACGTGCTTCATCGCGCAGAAGCTCCGCTTTCCCGCGAGGCTCGCCCCGAATGCGACCTCAAGGGCGACCTTCTCGTTGGGGGCCCACTCGCAGTAAATCTCCTTGTATTTGACGGCCTCCTCGGTCGTCTCCGTGCTGGGGGTTCCCGGATAGGAACTGGCCAGGCAGACCCCAGCCTCATACAGTCCTCGCGCCAGGGCCTTGTTGCCCAACATCAGCTCTTTCATCGTCATTCTCCTTACAAAGTCCTTCCATTATAACACGCGGGAGCCTGTAGGGGAAGGGGTAGCGAAGCTTCGAACCAAGGGGTAGCGAAGCTTCGAACCAATGGGCGGCCACAGCCTGTAACTAAGCCGCCCCGTTCGTTATTTAAATAAAGCAAAGTTGGAGGCCAGACAGCATGTTTTTTTCGAGGGTTACTAAGGTGGCGGCAGTTGCGTTTCTTTCACTTGTGGCACAGGCAGCGGCGGTGTTGCCGGCAGGGGCGCAAAGCCCCGGGGAACAGGCAGGCGGGGAGGGCTTCCGCGTCATCTCCATGACACCCGCGGGCGAGCTTCCCTCGCAGGTGAAATATCCTTCCATACAGCTGCAGTTCTCCGAGCCGGTCGTCGCGCTCAAGGCCCTGGGCGCGCAGTCGTCGTCCTCGGAATACCTGACGATCGAGCCCAAGCTGAACGGCGTGTTCCGCTGGAAGGGGACGAGCATCCTGAGCTTCGACAGCAAGGACGAGGTCCTGCCCCAGAAAGAGTATACGATAAAAGTCAGCCCCAAGCTTAAGTCCGTCAAGGGCAATGCCATAACCGGCCAGCTGGAATACCGATTCCACACCGAGGAGCTCAAGCTGACTGCCGTCCGCCCCGCATACGCGGAGTACAAGGAGGGCCGGTACGTCAGCACGTCAAGCGTCCCCCTCGAGGCCGCCCGCGACATAGGCGTATCCTTCAACTTCCCCGTCAACTGCGCGGTCGTCAGGGACTACATCAGCGTGACGGACTCTGGCGGGAACGAGCTTCCGTTCACCGCTGCGCAGAATCAGAAGGCAAAGGACGAAAAAAACTTCATCCGGCTGACGCTGGATGCCCAGCCCCCTGAGGACACGGACGT
>JAFSSU010000343.1 GCA_017450845.1 Treponema sp. | reverse complement strand
CGTTTCTCGGTGGAGGGCCGGATTTTCATCATCTGCAGGTCACCGGCAGCCCTGACCTCCTCGCCGGGGGCAAAGGCAAAGATGTCCTCCTTGGACGCTTTCTCGCCGTTGACCTCCCCTTCCCCTCCTATGACAAAGAAGAGGACGAAATCGGAAGGCCTCGCCTCACCATTGGCGGCTGGGAGCACGTCGGAGTAGCTTGACTCCACCGTAATCTCCTCCAGAGTAAAGTAAGGGCATGAGAACACGCCCGGGAACCTGGCGACATCGCGGATGCCCCCGCTCTTGATGCTGGCGATTCCCTTCTCTATGTGGCACTCGCGGCCCCGGCCCCAGTCAAAGAGACGGTAGGTGATGTCGCTGGACTGCTGCACCTCAAGCAGGCGCAGGCCGCCGCCTATCGCATGGACGGTCCCGGCGGGGATGTAAACGAAGTCCCCCGCCTCCACCTTGACGTAGCGGAGCAGGTCGGACATGGAGTTGGTCTCTACGGCCTTGCGTATCTCGCTCGCGGAGTAGATGCCGTTCATGCCGTGCACCAGCTGCGCGTCCTTGTCCGCGGAGAGAACGTACCAGCACTCGGTCTTGCCACGGCAGTGCTCGTAGAGGCCCGCAATCTCGTCGTCAGGGTGCACCTGGACGCTCAGCTTGTCGTCGGCCTGGATCACCTTGACCAAAAGGGGGTAGTCCCCGCCGACGAACTTCTCGAAATCCTTCTGGCAGCCGTTCGGGTGGGTGGATGCGATCCACTGCTCGTAGCCCCAGATCTTGTCGGACTTGATGGCATTCAGTCTCATCATCGGAAGCCCCCTTACTTTTCCCAGAGCTTTTCCGGGTAGTAGCCGGAAGAGACCTTGGCGGCAATCTCGGACTTGACTATCTCCCGGTCCTGGGGATAGGTCATGCCGAACCACTTCTCGCTGGACGTGAAGAACTTTATGCTGCCCTTGCCGTCCCTGATGATGTCGCTCGCGGCGACGGGGAGCAGGGCCTCGGTCTTGGGCTCGCCGAGCGAGGTCCTCTTGAAGTTGTCCCAGTAGGCATGGAACTCGGCGAATGCGGACGTGCCGAATCCGAAGAGGTTCATGCTGACCCATTCCTTGCCGGTCATACGTATCTCCTTGCCGTCAAGCTCGCTGACGATTCCCCCGTCCTTGTAGCTGATTTTGGTGTTCTCGGTGATTGACTTGAGGTAGCCGTCCGCGACCTCGGCCACGCCACGGCTGACCGACCCGCTCTTGCTCATCGTGTTGCCGAGGACGTAACCGACCATCGCGTGCTCGGTGCTGCCCTCCGGCAGGGCAGTCAGGTAGTCCCCGAGCGTCCTGAAGGCCTCCCTGCCGTAGTAGTCATCGCTGTTGATGACGGCGAAGGGGGCGGCAAGCTTCTCCTCCGCGCACAAAACGGCGTGAATCGTTCCCCAAGGCTTGCTCCTCTGGGCGGCCTTGGCCTGCTCGTCGGCGGAGAGCAGGGAATCCAGTGACTGGAAGACGTACTCCGCGTCAAAGTTGCGGGCAACCCGGTCAAAGAGCCTCTCGCGGAAGTCCTTCTCTATGTCCTTGCGGATGACGAAGACGACCTTGCCGAACCCGCTCCGCGCGGCATCGAAGGCCGAATAATCCAGAAGGCACTCGCCGTGCAGTCCGACGGAGTCAATCTGCTTGACCCCTCCATAGCGGCTGCCCATCCCGGCGGCCAGAACCAAAAGCGTCGGTTTCATATAAATCTCTCTCCTGAAAATATTATGAGGTGATTGTCCTGAGCGCAAGCTCTATCATGCTGGTGAAGGTCTTCTGCCTCTCCTCCGCCGTCGTCTCGCCTCCGAGCAGTATGTGGTCGCTGACGGTCAGGATTGCCAAGGCCTTGCGGTGGAACTTCGCCGCGAGCGTGTACAGCTCGGCGGCCTCCATCTCCATGCCCAGGACCCCGTACTCGCTCCAGAGCTTCCAGTTGGCCTTGTCGTCATAGAAGTTGTCGCTGGACACGCAGAGGCCGACCTTGCGGGAAAGGCCCATAGCCCCCGCCTCTTCATAGGCGGTCTTGAGCAGGCCGAAGTCGGCGACCGGGGCAAAGTGCATCCCGCCGAAGCGCATCGTGTTGAGCGCGCTGTCCGAGCAGGCGGCCTCGGCAAGGAGCACCTCGCGCAGGGCGATGTCCTTCTGGATTGCCCCGCAGGTTCCCACGCGGATTGCCTTCTGGACGTTATAGAAGCGGAAAAGCTCGTTGACGTAGATAGAAAGGGAGGGCTGGCCCATCCCGGTACCCTGAACGGAGACTTTCTTTCCATTGTATGTACCGGTGTAGCCGAACATGCCGCGGACCTCGTTATAGCACTTCGCGTCAGTCAGGAAGTTTTCGGCGATGAACTTCGCCCTGAGCGGGTCGCCGGGCAGCAGCACGGCCTCCGCGATGGCCCCGTCCGGGGCATTGATATGCGTACTCATTCTTTGATTATAACACAAGTTCCGTGAGAGGGCTAGCCCTGAATTTCACTGGAATAACAGGGCAATTTATGATATATTGGGGTTACCATGCAGTTCGTAAGCACCAGAGACAGCAATAACATAGTTGGATTCAAGAGCGCGATACTGGACAGCCTGCCCAAGGACGGCGGCCTGTACGTCCCCTACAAGAGCGAGGATCTGCGCAAGTGGATTCTCTATGCGGACGAGACGACATCCTTCGCCAACCTGGCGGGAACCCTGACCTCGGCCCTGATAAACACCGAATTCAGCCCGATAATCTGCGAGGCCATCGCCACGAGCGCCTTCACCTTCGAACCGGAGGTACGGCAGCTGGACGACAAGCTTTTCATAATGGAACTTGACAAGGGGCCGACGGGAACTTTCCGAGACTTCGGCGTGTCCTACCTCATCTCGGCGATGGAGACCCTGCTCCGCATGGAGGGGGAGAAGGCGATACTGCTGACCGCGACATCCGGAGAGCTGGGGGCATGCCTGGCCCATGCGATGCGGGGCAAGGAGCTGGTCAAATCCGTCCTCCTGGCACCCAAGGGAAAGCTCCGGGGGCTGAAGGAGAGCGACTTTGTCTGGAACGGGGGCGGAATCTACCCGATTGAGGTGGACGGAACGCAGCAGGACTGCAACGACATAGTGCGGTCGCTCTTCAAGGACCGCGAGCTGGTGCAGAAATGCCACCTGACGGTCGCCAACACCGCGAACATCGGCCGCCTGCTGCCCCAGGCTTTCTTCTATACATTCGCCTTCTCCCGGATAAAAAAGAAGGTCCCCGGCGATATCTTCTACGCGATGGCGGCGGGCAACTACGGCAACATCGTCTCCGGCCTCTTGAGCTGGCAGCTCGCCCTGCCCGTCAACGGCTTCATCCTGCCCTCCACCCCCAACCTCAAGACCGACGCGCGTGGCAACGCGATGGTCATGGACAGCATGGTGCCGCTGGACAAGCGCGACCCCATCGATCCGTCCGACCCATCCAACCTGGAGAGGCTGGAGAACACCTTCCGCCTCGGCTCCCTGATGCTCAGGAACTTCGTCTATCCTGCCGACGTCAGCAAGGAAGCGGCGGAGGATGCCTGCCGGGAGCTGTTCGTCAAGTACAAGGTCTTTGCCGACCATGAGACGAGCGCGGCCTATGCGGCAGCACTAAGGCGGAGGGATACCGTGGAGAACGACGACGGGACGGTCGTGCTCATAGCACGCGACTCACCGAGCCTGGACGAAGCTTTCATCCGCCACAACATCGGGGAAATCCCGCCCCAGCCGGACTCCATAAAGGAAGCCTTCACGAGCATATCGACGGGAAAGCCCGCCATCAGCAAAGACGACACGGCCCACGTGCTTTCGGTCATCAACTCCCTGAACCTGCGGAGGATATTCTGACATGGGACGGCCCGGGTATTTGCGAGCTTTAGGACTGCTAATCCTGCCAGGGTTCCTTACGACCCCGGCCTCCGCCCTGGACCTGGAGCTGTCCACCATACTGGAAGCCAAGACCGCCGTCGCCATACCTACTGCCGAGGACGAGGAGGATGACAGGCGCTGGGACTTGCTGCAGGGCGACGTGAGCGCGGAATTCAAGCTGGATGCCTCGCACGACAAGCACTCGGCCTTCGCCGACGGCGCAATCCTCTACGATGCGGTCGGCACAGGCAGTTCCGGAATCGCGCTGGACCCGGACTCGGACGAGCACCACTTCTACTTCAAGCTCAAGGAAGGCTGGTACGACTACAACGGGGGCTTCTGGTCCGTCCGCGTAGGTCGGCAGATCAACGCATGGGGGGCGGCAGACGGCCTCCAGGTCGCAGACATCCTCTGCCCCAAGGACGAGAGCCGGCTCCTTGCCTCCGACTACAGCGACAGCAGGATTGGCATAGATGCCGTGCGCCTTTCCTACAACGGGACCATGCTGACCGCCGACGCGTACTGGATTCCCATCTTCGCCCCAAGCGTCCTGCCACTCGCCAAGAAGAACCCCTTGCGGAGCCTGATCATGCCCTCCTCGGTGGAGACCGAACTGATGGGCAAGACGCTCAGCATAAAGATACGGGATTTCTCGCAGGACGACATAGACAAGCCCGAGACGAACCTTAAGAACGGCGAGTATGCGGGGCGGCTCTCCGCCTATACGCCCTTCGCCGACTTCTCCCTCTACGGATTCTGGGGCTGGGACGACGAGCCCATAATCAGCTACGCCATAAGCAAGGTGAACGACTACGGACTGCCGTCAGAGATTGCCCTGTCAGGCCAGTACAAGCGGATGGGGATGGTCGGGGCGGACACTTCAATACCTGTCGGCCCCCTGGTCGCGCGGGCAGAGGCGGCATTCTTCCCCGGACGTTTCTTCGCCACCGATGCCGCCGCCCAGCTCGTCGCCGGGCAGGACGCATACGTGCAGATGAACGAGATACGGTTCCTTGCGGGGCTGGATTTCATCGCCGGTGACTGGACGATTACCGGCCAGTACTACGGGGACACCGTCACGGACAAGAAAAAGAACGTGGACAGGGAAAGCTACATACATCAGGCGACGCTCAGCATATCCAAGACCTTCCTGGGCGGCAACCTGGAGATTGGCCTGGCGGGGATGATGGAGCTGAACGACTTCTCCTTCGTCGTGCAGCCCTCCCTCAGCTACGACGCGACCGATCAGCTGACATTCAGCATCGGGGCGAACATCTTCCGCCCCGGGCCCGACGAGGACGAGCCGGGCACTTACGGGACCTACGAGGACCTCAGCTGCGTCACGCTCGGAGCGAAGTTCTCGTTCTAGGACACCCCAGGCGAAGTTTACGAAGTCGCCAGTGGCTCCGTATCCTCCCCCAGCAGCCCCTGCTCCGCGAGCAGCTGGTTCAGGTAGGCGCTGTCCGTCGACGCGCGGCGCAGGTCGTCCACCCGCCCCTCGCTGAACATCCGGCTCATCAGCGTCTGGACGGAGACCCGCCCCTCACCGCGCCCTTCGTTCCTGCCTTCGTTTCTGCTTTCTCTTTGCATCTTTGCCAGCACATTGTACATGCTCGGACCTCCTCTTTCCGTATCACACTCATGCACAGAGTTCTGCGCATCCTCGAACTGCCTGTTACCGGACAGAACCCGCATCAGCTGGAGCACCTCGTGCACGTGCCGTATCGTCTCACGGGAGGGCTCGTAGTCCTTGTTGACCCGCATCTGCACGAAGTAGTCCGCGACAATCCGGAAGTCGCTCCTGAACTTGGCGACCGTCTCCGGCGGAAGCCACGCTATCTCGAAGACGTTCACCCTGTAGTCACTGACATAGGGCGCGAGCTCCGGCGGGACCGTCAGCCGCTCCAGAAGCGAGCGGGGCTTCCTCCAGCGCCGCATCCCGAAGTAAAGGACGAGCGTCACCACGGGGTAGCGGGGCGGCCTGCCGACGGGCTTCATGCAGCCCTTCTTCCCGCGCTCCTTGTCCGCGAGCAGCTGCGCCCGGTAGCCCGCGCCGTCATAGCTCGCGACCCGCAGGGGGATGTCCGCGTCGACGGCGGTCTGGTTCTCAAGCCCGTAAAGACAGATGCGGATGTTCCCTTCCCGCCAGTACTTGGCGATGTCGCGCTCCTGCTCGTGAAGCCCGTCGTCCGCCTTGTACTGCGACAGGCGGGAGGTCTCCGACAGGGCATCCTCCCGCACCAGCCGCCTTCCGTCAAACAGGAGCACGTTCACGATGTCGGCGAAGACATCGTCATACTCCTCCAGCCTCTTCTCCGCTATGTCCCGCTCAGCCATAT
>JAFSSU010000342.1 GCA_017450845.1 Treponema sp. | reverse complement strand
CGGAAGCGGGAGCAAAAGCGTATCTCAGGCTCCGCTCTTACATCGACTCCGCCAGAAAACACGGCTTCGATGCCTGCCAGGCCATTCGTCTCGCTTTTGAAGGCTCGCCTTGTCTTTGCTTAGGCTGCTGAATAGTTACGACAAAAGCTTCATTTCGGGCGAGGAGGACGAGCTTGCCCTGAGCATCAACACGGCGGCGGGGAAGGTGGACAAGGACTGGCCGAGCATATACCAAGGATATCTTTTTGACGGATCGACGATGGCGATTATGTACAATCTTACCTATGTGGGAAATCTTGCGATTAGCGCCTTCTCTGACTTCATATCCGCAGGTTATGCCAACATAGAGCCCACGGAATTCTTCTACACGGAATCAGGTTACGAGGGCACCCTTCCCGTAACGCCAGGCACAGGAGCGGATGCCGGAAAATGGTACGGCAGCCCGCCGGGCGGGATTTTCGCAGTCATGCCCACCGAGATGGGCGCGGTGTTCAAGGTGACCGTCGGGGGCGTAGAGGTCACCTGGCGTTCGACAAGCTCCTGATTCCGCTGCCATGCCCTGCCACGTCTTGCCGAATCCCTCGTTTTCGTTTATGCTTACGGCATGGCGTATGAAGTGACCGCGACCCGGAGGAGGCCGCAACGATTCGAGAACTTGGTCGGGCAGGAATTCGTTGCCCAGACGATGGAGAACTCCATCAATGCCGGGCGCATCGCCCATGCCTACCTCTTTTCCGGCCCCCGCGGATGCGGAAAGACTTCGACCGCGAGAATCCTCGCCAAGGCGCTCAACTGCGCCAAGGGGCCGACAGCCTCACCCTGCGGGGAATGCCAGGCCTGCAAGGAGATAACAGCCGGCTCCTCGCTGGACGTCATAGAGATAGACGGAGCCTCCAACAACAGCGTTGACAACGTGCGGCAGATAAAGGACGAGGTCCTCTTCCCGCCCAACTCCTGCCGCTACAAGGTCTACATAATCGATGAAGTCCACATGCTCTCGACGAGCGCGTTCAATGCCCTGCTCAAGACGATAGAGGAGCCGCCGCCATACGTCGTGTTCATCTTCGCGACGACGGAGCTGCAGAAAGTCCCCATGACCATCAAGTCCCGCTGCCAGCAGTTCAACTTCCGCCTGGTCCCGGTGGAGAAGGTCAAGGAGCAGCTGGCCCAGGCGGCACAGGAGCTCGGGATAAAGGCGGACGACGAGGCCCTCTACTGGATAGCCCGCGAGTCCGGCGGTTCCATGCGCGACTCCTACACCCTCTTTGACCAGGTGGCGGCCTTCTCAGGCGACGAGATGACCTACGTGAAAATCCGCGACAAGCTGGGCCTGGTCGGCGTGGACCGGCTGAACGAGCTGTTCGGCCTCTGCGTCGCGGGCAAGCAGGGCGAGGCCCTGACAAAGCTTGACGAGTACATGCAGAACGGGGTCAGCGTGGAGCAGCTCATCTCAAACTGCGCGGACTACCTGCGCAGCCTCCTCCTCATAAAGAGCGGGGTCACGAAAGAGGCCCTGCTGGGCCACAACGTCGCGGCCTTCTCCCAGGAAGTGCTGGATGCCTGGTCCTCCGTGCAGGTGGAGCGGGCGATCGACATATTCATGAAGCTTTACCGGGACATCCGCTATTCGCTCAATACCCGCTACGAGATGGAGCTTGCCGTGAGCCGCCTGACCTGGCTCAGGGAATACGTTTCCCCGGCAGAGGTCAAGAAGGCCCTGGACGGCATAAAGCCCCTGCTGGCAAAAAGCGCGGCCTCACAGCCATCGGCTGCCGGCACGGTCATGGCCCAGGGCGGGACCGGCGGGGGGATAGGCTGGACACCCCCTTTTCATGATGGCGGAGCTGAACCGCCGGTAAACAATTCAGCGAATGAGTCAGTCCAAGAGCCGCAAGCGGTTCCAGAAGCCCCGGCTGCGGCAGAGCTACAGCCCGTCCCGCAGGCTGACAGGGAGGACACGGCTCCCGCGGCCACAAGCCAGCCCCAGCCCGCCCCGGAGGCCCCCGCCGCACCGCCAGTTCAGCTTGACCCGGAGGAGCTCTTCCAGGCGATGATCAGGGAGTTCTCGGCGACGGACGGCCTGCTCTCCGCGGCCCTGTCCGAGGCGGTCGCCCACAGGATTGACGGCGGGAAGCTGGAGGTCACGGTCGCAAGCCCCTTCGCTATGATGCAGCTCAAGTCCCGGGCGGCCGACGTAACGGGATGGCTTTCGTCCAAGTCGGGCAGGGGCTTCAGCTTCGACGTGCAGATGGAAGAAAAGAAGGAAGAGCAGAAGGCAGAGATAAAACTTCCCGTGCAGGTGGAAATCCTGCGGGACACATTCAAGGGCAGCGTCCTCGGGATGTGACAGAATAAGGTAACGCAACTATAGAAGGAAAAGGAGTTTTTATGAATCCGTTCGATATGCTGAAAGACCTCGGCTCCCTCAAGGAGAAGCTTCAGACGGCGCAGGCCGAGCTTGCGACGATCCGCGCCACGGGAACCTCCGGGGGGAACATGGTCGCGGTCACGCTCAACGGTAAGTTCGAGATGCTGGACATAAAGCTGGACCCCATCTGCGTGGACAACCGCGACGTGCCGATGCTGCAGGACCTGATCCGCTCGGCGCACCACGCCGCGATAGACAAGGTGCAGGAAGAGATCAAGGCGCGGCTCGGCCCCATGGTCAGCGGCCTGAACATACCGGGACTGAACGTCTAGCGGCGCGGCACTGATGAACGCGATAGACGAAGTGACCGAATCCTTCTCACGACTGCCGGGTATAGGCAAAAAATCCGCCGGGAGGATTGCCTCCTTCCTGCTCAAAGCCGACCCCGCCTTCATGCGGAGGTTCGCGAAGCAGATCGAGACCTTGCAGGAACGGATACGCCCCTGCTCGGTATGCGGCGCATGGACGGAGGCAGACCCCTGCCCCATCTGCCAGGACATGACCCGCGACCGCACGACGATATGCGTCGTCGAGCAGCCGCAGGACGTCGCGATAATCGAAAGCTGCCACGACTACAAGGGGCTCTTCCACGTGCTCGGCGGGGTCATCGCCCCGCTGGAAGGGATAAGCCCGGACAGCCTCCGCATAAAGGAGCTCCTGGAGCGGGTGGAAAAGGACGGCATACAGGAGGTCATCCTCGCGACAAACCCGACGGTGGAGGGGGACACGACGGCCCTCTACATCCAGAGCCTGCTCAAGGGCTCCCCATGCAAGCTGACCCGGCTCGCGAGCGGCCTTCCCGTCGGCGGCGACCTGGAGTACATAGACCGCCTGACCCTCGCCCGGAGCTTCATGGGACGGTCCGGCTTCTAGGGGAACCAAGCCCCGTCTAGCCCAAGCCCCCCTGCCCGTGCTATAATCCCCGTATGCAGACGGACACACAGGAAAAATCGCCCTCACCGGCCGAAATACGGGAGGAGCTCCACCAGACGGCGCTCAAGGCCCCAGAGCTGAGCGGGGTCTACATGTGGAAGAACATGTCGGGGACGGTCCTCTATGTCGGCAAGGCGAAGAACCTCAAGAGCCGCCTCTCGTCGTATTTCAACGCGAACAAGGACATCAAGACCCGGCTCCTGGTCTCACGGGCGAGGAGCATCGAATACATCACGACGAACAACGAGTACGAGGCATTCCTGCTCGAGAACAACCTGATAAAGAAATATACCCCCCGCTACAACATAAACCTGAAGGACGGGAAGTCCTACCCGGTCATGCGGATAACGAACGACAAATACCCCCGCCTATTCAAGACCCGCCTCGTCGTGCAGGACGGCTCCCAGTACTTCGGCCCCTTCCCGGACGCGGGCGCGCTGGACACATTCATCGACACGCTCTATGAGATATACCCCCTCCGGCACTGCAAGACATTCCGCGAGAAGGCCTCCCCCTGCCTCTACTACCACATAGGCCGCTGCCTCGCCCCCTGCTGCAGGAAAGTGGAGGAGGCCGACTACCGGGCATACATCGAGGAGATAGCCTCCCTGGTCGGGGACGGCGGCACCGAGGACGGGCTTGCACGGCTTGAGGCAAAGATGAAGGAGGCCGCATCACGGATGGACTTCGAGAAGGCGGCGAGGATACGCGACGGCCTCAAGGCCCTCTCCGTCCTTAAGAACCAGAACATCGTGGAGGGATTCGACGGCGACGACCGGGACTACATAGCCTCTTGGCGGGAAGGCGAGCTCGTCAGCTTCACCGTGCTGAAAATCCGCGCGGGAAAGCTGCTCGGCAGGGACAACTACAGGACGGTCAGCCTGAACGAGGACACGGAGATCCTTCCTGAGTTCATGGGAGCCTATTACACCGAGAGGGAGAGCATACCCCCCCACATATACGTGATGACCGGGGACGGCATGGAGATAATCAAAAAGTGGATCTCCGAGAGCTACGGGATTGAAGCCGACATCTCGCTGGTCCGGCCGGGCATGGAGGCGGAGAAACTGCACACGGCGGCCCTTGAGATGGCGAGGCAGAACGCGAAGGAGGACATCATCCGCCGCATGAGGGAGAGGGGTGACTTCCCCGCGATGGAGGAGCTTCGGAAAGTACTCGGCCTCCCTACCCTGCCCGTCCGCATAGAGGGATTCGACATCGCCCACATAGGCGGCAAGTTCCCTGTCGCCTCGCTGATCAGCTTCTACAACGGCAACCCGGACAAGAAGAACTACCGCGAGTTCCGCCTGAAGACGACGGACGGAATCATAGACGACTTCGCCTCGATGAAGGAGGCGACGAGCCGCCGCTACACGAGGCTTGTCAACGAGAAAAAGCCCCTGCCCGACCTCATCCTCATAGACGGGGGCATCGGGCAGGTGAACGCCGTCGATGCCGTCATCTCTGCCCTCGGGCTGGACATACCCATAGCGGGTCTCGCCAAACGCGACGAGGAGATATGGCGGCCCCATGCGGCCAAGCCAGTCTGCCTCCCCAAACGCAGCGACGCGCTCCGCCTGCTCCAGCGGGTCCGTGACGAGACCCACCGTTTCGCGACGAGCCGGAACCAGGAGCTCCGCACTAAGGAAAACACTATCTCCCCCTTCGTCAAGCTGCCGCACGTGGGCAAGGAGAGGGACAAGCTTTTGATGAAGGAATACGGGACGCTCGCCGCCCTCTGTGCCGCCCCCGAAGCGGATGTGTCCCGCCTGCTCCGCGTCAGGGCAGCCCAGGCCAGCGAGCTGCTGCTTGCCGCCAAAGAACTTCTGAAAAAACAGGAGGCAGACAAGGCGAAGTCC
This sequence comes from Treponema sp., assembly GCA_017450845.1. GTDB lineage: Bacteria > Spirochaetota > Spirochaetia > Treponematales > Treponemataceae > Treponema_D. The sequence continues at coordinate 9,179 of JAFSSU010000342.1, read as the reverse complement.
GGCCTCTCGCTCGACCTGCCGGGAACGACGAAGGAAAAGGCCGCCCGTTACAAGATAAACTCCGACCTCGCCGTTCTCGCGCTCGGGGACGATGAGACGGAACAAAACGGGCTCGCCGTGGCGAGCCCGTCATCAGACAGCAAGGAGGAGTAGACTAGCGCCTGTCCCCCTGCCGGGTCTGGTGCGCCGGGTCCTTGCCCCAGAAGCGTCCGCTGCCGTTATTGCCATTGCTCCTGTCCGAGCGGCAAAAGCGGTTGCCGTCAGGCTTTCCGGAAAAGGCAGCCTTGGTCATGGGGTGGACCGGGGCGGAGAACACGGGCATGGCCTGAATCTTGGAGACGGTCTTTCCGTCCTCGGCGTACACGACCTGCACCAGCTGGTCAATCTTCAGGTTCTTCACCTCAAGCTTGGGCATCTCGGGCCTCTCGCGCTTGTCATCGCCTTTCTTTTTGGCATCGGCATCCTTTTCCGGGATACCCTCGGGGGCCTTAGCCATCCTGGGGAAGTAGAATTCCACGGCGACATCGAGCGGGACGGTCACGCTCGCGTCCCCGCTCTTGGTAAAGCCGCCCTCCTCAAAGGGATTGATCAGCCCCTCGGCTATGCTGACGACAGCCTCATTGTCCTTTACCTGAATGCCGGTCACTTTGCCGATCTTGTTCTGAGCAAAAAGGGGAATACCGAAAACAGCCGCAGCCGCAACAACCATAACAATCTTCTTCATATACTGCCTCCTTAGGCTTTCATTTGTTTTCAACCTGTGTCTCTCAGGTTATGAGGCAATAATACTGCATTTCTTTTGCGGGGGCAAAAAACCAGCGTTATATAACGCAAGTTTACGTAGGTAAGAATTCTCTTATTTTACCTCGAATTCGGAGACGGCACGCTCCGTCCCGCATGTGACGGAGAGCACGTGGGTCCCGCGGGAAAGAGGTACGCTCCAGGAGAACACCTGAGAGGCCGTGCCGACAGGCTGTCCGTCCAGGCTGAGGCTCGCGGATTTCTCCTGCCCTCCGACCGCCGTCACGGAGAGGAACTGCACGGACGGGGGGAGCGACGCGTCGTAGATGAACACGGCCCCATTCCGGGGGTAGGTAATCGTCAGCGGCCCCTCCGCGTCCCCTGTCCCCTGCGCCGAATTCCCGAGGAAGTTCCTGGAGTCAGCCCAGTGCTGGTACTCGCTGGGGTATCTGACCTTCAGCCTTCCGTTTTCGGCATAGTGCCATGTGCAGCTTCCGATTTTGCTGCCTTTGCTGACATATTCCTCGACGACCGACGGGCATGAAGCCGCAGGAAGCAGGCCTGACAGGGCGCAGAGCCTGGCCTTGCGGTATGAGGCTGGCTGCCTGAAGCTCGCCGCCCCTCCTGTCTGCGTCAGCTCGTCAAGGAGGCTCCGGACGACGCGGGCGGGCACGCTGCTGCCCGTCTCGCCGATGACGGTCTCGCCCTCGAAGTTTCCCATCCATACCGCCACCGTGTAAGATGTCGTCGAACCAAGCGCGATGATGTTCTGGAACTGGTTGGAAGTCCCCGTCTTGAATATGGACGGATAGGGGGTATCGAACACGGAGGCATGACCGAAGCCGAGCGACCGCGCGCTCTCGTCGGTCAGTATGTCGCACATCACGCGGGCGGTGTCGCTCTTGTATGCCCGCTTCCAGCCGACCCTCGCGTCAGCGCCTGCCTTCGTGTAGGACACTTCCATCAGGAGGCCGTCATTTGTGAACACGGAGAAAGCACGCGCCATCTCCTCAAGCGTCACCTCGCTCGCCCCCAATGCGAGCGAGAGGCCGGTGCTCTCCTCGCTGCCCTTGAGCGAGCCGAAGCCGAGGAGGTACAGCCTCTCCATGTATTTCTTGAGCCCAATCTCGTGCAGGAGATATACCGCCGGTATGTTCAGGCTGGACGCGAGCGCGGTGCGGAAACGGACAGGCCCGTTGTAGCGGTTGTTGAAGTTGAGCGGCACGTAAACCCCGCCAGAGCCGAAGTCCTGCTGTATGTCGGGGAGGACGGAGGACGGGGAGAAGCCCTCCTCCATCGCGAGCGCATACAGGAAGGGCTTCATGGAGCTGCCCGGTTGGTTCCTGACGCTCACGCCGTCAATCTGCCCGGAGTGCGCGTCATCATCAAAGGAGGCGTTCCCGGCCCAGACCAGGACTTCGCCCGTCCTGTTGTCCAGCACGATTGCCGCCCCGTTGTGTATGCGCGAATCCTTGTACTCCTCAAGCTTTTTCTGTATCAGGAACTCCGCGTGGGAATTGAGCTTGCTGTCAATGGCAAGCTCGACCGCGGGGGGTATACGCCTGTCCTTTTCCTTATAGGCGGCAATCACGTGGTTCACGAAGTGCATGCAGAGGGAAGGATAAGGAAAAACCTTCCCCAGACGCGAGTCAGCGGGCCTCCGGGGTATCTCGGCGAGCATCACGCACTGTTCCGGGCTCAGGGAAGACGGCTCCGAGGAGAAGAAAGACCTCGCCGCGCTCCCGACCCCCTCTATCTGCTGGCCGAACGGGACGGAATTCAGGTACAGCTCCAGAATCTCGTCCTTGGAAAGCTTCGCCTCAAGGTACACCGCAAGCAAGGCTTCCTTGGCTTTCACGGCGACAGTGACCTTTCCCTTCCTGGGCCAGATTATGCGGGCAAGCTGCATCGTTATCGTCGAGGCCCCGCTCACAACCCTGCCCTCCCTGCCGTTCTGCAGCGCCGCCCGGGCGAGCGAGAGCAGGTTCACGCCGAAATGCCTGCGGAAGCCCCTGTCCTCCGCATCGATGAAAGCCTGCACGAGGTTCGTACCCATCTTGTCAAGCGGATAGTATTCCCGGCGGAGCCCGTCCCCAAGCGGCATGATGTACAGGAGCTTGCCTTCCCTGTCATAGAAGCGTGAGGAATACTGCCTCTCCATGAACGCCGAGAGCGTCCGCGACGGAATAAGCCTCATGGTCAGGAAAGCAGCCGCAACAAGCAGGAGGACGGAGAGCAGCAGGAGGAGGGGGACGGGGATTTTCCGGGAGGACTTACGCATTAACCCCGCCCGTCACAAAAGGATTCCAGAACCTGTCGCCGTCGTGGTAGGTCACCGCAAGCGCGGCCGCCGCGAACAGGAGTGTCAGCGCTATCACGAGCTTGTCCGCCTTCCCGAGCTTCCTGGCGGAATACCAGGTCCTGCCCCTGTGCTTGCCGAACCCGCGAAGCTCCATCGCGTTCGTCACCGAGTCGATTTTCTCCATGCTCGTGAACACGAGGGGGAACAAGATTGCCCCCATATTCTTTATGCGCGAGAAGAAGTTCGCCTTGGACGACATCTCTATTCCCCTCGCCTCCTGCGCGTTCTTTATCCTGCTGAAGTCCGTCTGCACGTCAGGGACATAGCGGAGCGCGATGGCGAGGGAGTAGCTTGCCGTGTAGGGAAGGCCAATCCGGTTCAGGCTGGCGGCGAATTCGCTGGGGTTCGTCGAGGTCAGGAACATGAACACGGACGGTACTATGGAGAAGTATTTGAGGATAAGGTTCAGCTCGTAGAAAAGCTGCTCGGCCGTCAGCACGTAGCGGCCGCTTATTCTGAGCAGCTCCGTCCGGCTGCCGTAAATCTTGCAGCCCTCGTAGGGAGAGAAGAGGAAGACCGCCAGCACGTTCACAGACAGGAAGAGCAGGACAAGGAAGAAGACGGAGCGCACCTCGGACCATTCCGTCCGTGACATCCTGAACACGACGAAGCTTGCCACGACCATCACGGCAAGCACCCGGGTGTCATAGGTCAGCATGCAGGTGAGCGTCCAGATGATGAAGAAGAGGAGCTTGGTCAGCCCGCTCAGCCTGTGGACAAGGCAGTCTTTTTCCTTATAGGAGATTATCTTAGCCATTCGCTCCCCCCGTATCCTTTCCACCGGCTTCTTCCCGCATCTTGCGCTCGTAGTTTATGAAGCGGTCGGTCAGCTGCTCGGGGCTTCCTATACCGCACTTCACCGCGAGGTCATAGAGGCTGGTTCTTTTCAGGCTCGCGGCCTCCGTTATCTTCTCGTCGGTGAGGATTGCCGAGCTCTTTCCGTCCGCAATCACGTGCCCGCCGGAAATGACGATTGCCCGGTCGGTGTATTCCAGCATCAGGTGCATGTCGTGGGTAATCATCAGGATCGTGATGCCCAGATCCCTGTTGAGCTTGCGGAGGAATTCCATTATCTCCGTGTAGTGCGCCCAGTCCTGACCCGCCGTCGGCTCGTCCAGGATGAGCAGCTCCGGGTTCATCACGAGGATGGAGGCTATCGTGACCCGCTTCTTCTGCCCGAAGCTCACCGCGCTGACAGGCCAGTTACGGTAGGGGTATATGCCGCAGATTTTGAGGACACGGGTCACGCGCTCCTCTATCTCGTCCTTGGGGACTTTCCTGACGGCAAGGCCGAGCGCGACCTCATCCCGGATTATCGTCCTGGAAATCATCTGGTTCTGGTTCTGCAGGACGAATCCGATTTTCTCTCCCCGCTGCTTGATTGACCACGACGAGATTTCCTCGCCGTCCAGGAAAATCTCACCCGCATCCTGCCGGTTGAATCCCGAGATGAGGGACGCGGTGGTGGACTTGCCCGCCCCGTTCGTCCCGACGATGCTGACCATCTCGCCCTTGCGTATCCTGAAGCTCACGTCCTCCACGGCGTATGGCAGATTCTTGTCGTAGCGGAAGCAGAGGCCTTTCACTTCCAGCGCGACGGGGGCCTCGGCCTTTGCCGGGGGAAGGTCCGTCTTCTGAAACCAGGATTGCAGGGCATCCTTGTAGGGAGCCATGTTCATCGTGCCTATGTCCTCCGGCCCGTCCTCCGGGCGGAGCTTGCAGCCGGCATACTTCAGCGCGGAGACGTAAAGCGGCTCGCGGATACCCTTCTGGGGCAAAAGGCCGGAGCAGAGGATCCGGCCTGCCGTCATGTCCGCCGCGATCTCCCCCTTCTCGACGAGGATGATGCGGTCAACGTGCCTGTACAGCACGTCCTCCAACCGGTGCTCGATGATGACGATGGTCTTGCCCTGCTCGCGGTTCAGACGGTCTATGAGCTCGATGATTCTTTTCCCGGCGGCGGGATCCAGGTTGGCGAGCGGCTCGTCGAACAGGAAAATCTCCACGTCATCGACGAGTATCCCCGCGAGCGAGACGCGCTGCTTCTGCCCGCCGCTCAGGGCACCCGGGACGGAGGAAAGCAGCTGCTCCACGCTGACCGTGCGGGCAGCCTCCATGACTTTCCGCCGCATCTCCTCCTGGGGTATCCGGTCATTCTCAAGCGCGAAGGCGATGTCCTCCGCGACCGTAAGCCCGATGAACTGCCCGTCGGTATCCTGAAGGACGGTGCCGACCTGCTTGGACATATTGAAGATTCCCTCCGCCGCGGGGTTCAGGCCGTTCACCGTGAGAGAGCCTTCTATCTTTCCGGGGAAGGTGGAGGGTATGAGCGCGTTTATGCACTTGGCGATCGTGGACTTGCCGGAGCCTGAGGCCCCGACAATCAGGACTTTCTCGCCCCTGTTTATGGAAAAGCTGATGTTCCTGAGCGTCGGCCCCGTCTGTGTCCTGTAGGTATAGGTGAAATCCTTGAATTCGATGATCGGGGCCGGAGACATGTCGCGTTACTCTTCCTTCAGGGAGCCGGACTTGGTCTTGACCTTGGAGTAACCGAACGCGAGCAGGGTTCCGAGTATGGCGACGATGATCAGGTTGGTGACGGCGGCGGTGACACCCTGCGCGAACACCTTGTTGGCAGGCTCCTTGTAGATGAGGATGTCCAGCACCGGGGCACAGGCAATCCATGCAACGGCATTGCCGATGACCTGAACGACGTTGAAGAGGGCAACCTGCTTGCCGCCGAACCCGCCGTTCTCTATGGCATACTTTTTCGCGAACAGGCCGACCAGAAGGCCGAACACCGCGTCCGGGAATACCCATGACCACCAGACGCTCCCGTAGAAAAGCGCGTCACCCAGCGCATGCCCGATGAGCCCGATCGCGAATCCCGCGACGGGGCCGAAGACTGCCGCGAAGAAAGCCAGGACGGCGGCGCGTACCTGAAGGGCGGTGTTGGGGACGAAGCCGACCGGAATCTGAACCGTCGTCAGCGCGACGAATATCGCCGCCCCTATTCCTATCGCGACCACCTGGCGGATAACTGATTTGCTGCTCGTATTAGCCATAAAAACTCCTTTGTTTGTCAGATGCAGGCAGTATAGCCCAATATTCCTATTAGGTCAATGGGTATTCATCTGCATGACGGGGCCACGGCGAGAGATGAAAAAATCCCCCGCCGGCACATGCAAACGGGGGATTCAAAGATACATCATCCGGGGAACTACGGCCTGACGATGACCTCGGCGAGATGCGGCAGCTTCTTCAGGTCCTTCTTGAGTCCCTCCTCGCGCGCCTTGTTGACGTAGGCGGGATCCTGGAAGCTGTAGCTGAAGTTCGTGTGGACATCATACGTCCCCTTCATCAGGGCGTATGCGTCCTCGGTCATCACGAGCTCCTCGTCGGTCGGGATGACGAAGACCTTCACCTGGCTGTCCGGGGCGGAGATGCAGGTCTCAGCGTTGCCCGTGAAGCTGTACTCGTTCTTCTGCAGGTCAATCTTGATTCCCATGTGCTCAAGACCGCGCAGGGTCCCGGCCCTCGTGATCGGGGACCTCTCGCCGACGCCAGCCGTGAAGACGATGGCATCCACGCGGCCAAGCTCTGCCATGAAGGCTCCGACGTACTTCTTGAGCCTGGCGCAGTACATGTCGATCGCGAGCAGGGCCTGCTTGTCGCCCTTGCTGGCGGCCTCCTCCACGTCGCGGTCATCGGAGAAGCGCCCGCCGGTGATTCCCAGCAGGCCACACTTCTTGTTCAGGGTCTTGTCCATCTCCTCCGCGCTCATGCCGGTCTTGCGCATGATATAGAAGGGAAGCGCGGGGTCCAGGTCGCCGCAGCGGGTTCCCATGACCAGGCCCTCAAGCGGGGTGATTCCCATGGAGGTGTCGTAGCACTTGCCGTCCTTGACGGCACAGACGGACGCGCCGTTGCCGACGTGGCAGATGATGACGTTGGTCTCGGACGGCTTCTTGTGAAGCAGGACGGACGCGCGCTTGGCGGTATAAAGGAAGGAAGTGCCGTGGAAGCCGTAGCGGCGGGCGGAATACTTGGTGTACCATTCCTGGGGAATCGCGTACATGAAGTTGTGCTCGGGCATGGTCTGGTGCCAGGCCGTGTCCATGATGGCGCACTGGGGAACGCCGGGCATGACCTTCTGCGCGGCCTCGATTCCCATGATGTTCGCGGGGTTGTGGAGGGGGCCCAGGTCCTGCACCGAGCGGAATGTCTCCAGGACCTCCGGGGTGATGACGACGGACTTGGTGAACTTGTCGCCGCCGTGCAGGACGCGGTGTCCCACGGACTTGATGACGGACATATCGGAAATCACACCGATCTTGGGGTCGGTGATAGTCTTGAGGATAAGCTCGATGGCCTCCTTATGCGTCGGGCAGGGACTCTTTATCTCTGTCTTGTCACCGTTCGCCTTGTGGGTGATGCCGGAGCCTTCCGCGCCAATGCGCTCGACCACGCCGGAGGCGAGGACGGACTTGTTGTCCCAGTCATAAACCTGGTACTTTGCGGACGAAGAGCCGCAGTTCAAAGTAAGTATAACCATTGCCATAGGCCATATTATAGAAGAAAAAATCATAACAGGCAAGCTTGAATTTGCAAAAAAAGCAGGTCGCGGACAGATATATAGACAGACAAATCCAATGGAGGATACCATGAAAAGAACATTGCTTTTCTTCCGTGCGCTCGGCGCCGCCCTCGTTCTGGCCGCAGAGCTGTTTTTCCTGTCCGTCGCCCCCGTCTCGTGCAGCATGGGGAGCGAGGACGAGCCCGGAAGCCCCGGGATAAAAATCCAAAGCGCCGCCCCGCCCGTCCTTGAGTCCTTCACCGTGGACTCCGCGGACAGGATGACCGTCCGCTTTGACAAGGAGGTTTCCGTCACGGACGCGACGCTCTCCCCGTCCGGCGGGGGCGGCGGGCCGGTCCCGGTCTCATGCGAGGACTGCGGGGACGGCAAGACCGTCCGCATGCTGTTCGCGGGCGGGACCGAGATAGGCCGCCCCTACGACCTGAACGCGACGGCGGGCGACGCTGACGGCAACAGCCTGAGCTTCCGCATCAGCTTCGACGGCTTCAACGACAGGCCGCCCGAGCTAATCCTGTACGAGGTCAGGAACGCCTATTCGTCCAAGAGCAACAAGTACGAGTTCATCAGGCTCTACTGCGGCAAGGGCGGGAACCTGAGCGGGCTGGAAGTGCTGAGCGCGGGCGACGGCGAGGCGAAGGCCTTCGCCTTTCCACCGGTCGAAGTCTCGGCGGGCGACTACGTGACCGTCCACCTGCGCAAGATGAAGGGGGATGACGGAAGCTGGAAGCAGGCAGGGATGACCGACGAGGACTCGGGCGACATAAGGGCCTCCACGGCGACGGATTCCTCGGACGACGCATGGGATTTCTGGCAGGACAACCAGAAAAGCCGCCTCTCGCCCTCGGACATCGTGATGCTCAGGCGGAGGGCGGACGGAGAAGTGCTGGACGCGCTGCTTTTCCGCGACCCCAAGAAGGAGGCGGACGGCTGGGACGGGAAGTATGCGCCCTTCTGCCGCGCAGTCGCGGACAGCGGAGCCTGGCTGGACGAGGGTGGAAACCCCTCCTCGGATTACGCCGGCGCGTTCGCCGCGGCGGGAATCACGAGCTCCGCGGTCACCAGGACGATCAGGAGGCGGAGCCCGGACCTGCGGCCCTCCTCCGCTGCTGACTGGGAAGTGGTGCAGGCCAAATAAGATTCAAACGTCGAACTGATCCACCTGCTTGCCTATCTCGCCGATGGACTCCTCAAGGCGGGTGGAGATGCCGGCGAGGGACGCTCCGGTGGAGCTGATCTTCCGCGCGCTCTCGCTCATACCGGCCATTCCCTGCTTCATCGCGCCGGTCTCCTCCTGAAGGGTCCTGACCGCATCCATGATAGCCCGGCTCATCTGCGTCATATCCTTCGAGGCCGCCTGCACCTCCCTGCTGCTGTCGTTCAGCCGGGAGAGGGAGGCCGTTATCTGCACGGAGCCGGTCCGCTGCTCGCTCATCGCCGCCTTTATCTGCTGCACGAGCGTGTCGGTATCGTGAATCTCCT